>NZ_JANKBY010000311.1:0-4311 GCF_024621905.1 Terrisporobacter muris | reverse complement strand
AATAAAAAGTTCTGGAGGTATAAAAGTTGAGATATGTAATTGTTAGTGTAGTAAAAGGAGAAGGTGGGGATTTTAATAATAATCTTCGAAGAGAAGTTTTTAAAAAACTTGGTGCTAAGTCTTCTAAATTACCTGCTCACTTTACTATTAAATCTCCTTTTGAATGCAACAACATAAGTGAAGTAGACAAAGTAATAGAAAATTTCTGCAATAATCATAACAAAGCTAAATATACTTTAGAAAAATATGGTCACTTCGATAATAGAGTAATTTATATGAAAGTTCATATGAGTGAAGAAGGTAAAAAGCTTCATGATAATTTAATAGACGAGTTAGACGAAATAGATTTTATCAATTTTCAACTACACGACGGAAAAAATAAAGTATTTCATGTTACTATATCTTCAAAGAAAATACAAAATATTTATGATGAACTATGGGATTATGTTAATCAAATTCCATTCAAATTTAATTGCTTCTTTGATAATATATGTATTTACAAATGGGAAGATAACACATGGAAATTACACAAAGAGTTTAATCTAAAATAAAGCTATACTAGTTTTTCTAGTATAGCTTTATTTTAAAGTGTAATAATATATTATCATCAATTAAAATAACTACAATAAATTACTTTTACTTGATATATATTGGTACGTACGTTTACTATTATCATTATCAATATATGCAAAATAATAATCTCGTAAACCTTTATATTTCGGATCTTCAGTAAAATTGTTTTTAATTTGTTTTTCAATTCCAATTAATAAGTCTTCATATTCTGTATATCGTTCTCCGAATAATTCTTGTTCCATGTCTAAATAGCTTCCATGAGCCTGCTCATACATATCATAATCAAACTGATAAAATAGTACTGGCTTTCCGAGATAATATACATCCCAACATACACTAGAATAATCTGTGATTAACATGTGGCATTTTTTAATAATTTCATTTAGTGGTATGCTTCCAAAAGGAATTAATTCTATATGTTCTCCACTTACATTAAACTGACCTATGTAATCTTTAAATTTTGGATGAATGTAAAAAATTAGTTTTACATTGTATGTCTTTAATAGTACTGCTAAATGGTTACTACTTAATAATTTCATATAATTATGATAATAATCACTCTTTACAAATTCATCTGCAGATTTTTCTTCTAACCAGCTTCTCCAAGTTGGCATTGCAAGAATAATCTTTTCTGTATCAGTTGCTGTATTTTCAAGGACATCCCACCTTGTAAATCCAAGAATAGGTGCATTCTCTTTTTTATATTTAAAATTTTCTACTACAATATTTTGTTCAAATTTAGATGTTGTTGTAAAGTATGTCATTGGACTAGAACCTTTCTTTCCAAAAATTCCATCTACTTTCTTTAATGCAGTTACACCATGTTGCAAGAATAAAATTTTATGTTTTGAAATTAAGTATGAAACAAAATTAGGTTTTGCTCTCCAAATATATAAATGTTTTTTGGAATCAGAAGCAATATACATTTTGGCAACCATTGTATACAATATATGTTTAAAACTCATAAACGGAATAATCTGTTTTTCATATTTTTTAACTTTATCCCAGTCAGGAGAGTTTTTATCTAAAATATAAAATATTTTTTTTCGTTCATTTTTAGGCAATTCTTCCATACAGTATTTAAAGAAATAATATCCATTGTCTTGAGCCATGGAACAGAATTTTTCATATACAAGCCACATTTTTTTTCGTTTCCAATATGGATGCAGTAAAGTAAATACAAAACAAGCTAAAAATTCTTTTATTTTTGTATCCCATCCATCATAAGGAGTTTTTTCACGATAAGTATAAGCTAATTTTCCACTCAAAGTTCTGTAAGGAAATAAAATATTATTACCTGAAATATTCATTTGTTGATTCATTATCATTAATTTTAATCTTTGTCTTCGATTCAGATAATTTGATGCCTTTAATTCTATATTTTTATATGTTGTTTTTACAATTACATCCCAAAATAATTCCTCCATATGTTTGCCTTTTAAGTCCAGTTTTGCATGAATGATAATTTGGTTTCCAGAAGTATTTACTGTATAATCAAATGGATACTCTAATTTTTCTATGCTACTTCTATAACTTAACACTACATCTGTTATAGGATTTGGTAAAAAATTTAATTTCAAATTTATCTTTAATACAGTACCCTCTATTTTAAAAGAAGATACTCTTCCTTTGACATTTTTACTAAATAACCTTTCTGGATTTTCCACCCATATACCAAGAAATTGATTTTGAAATAAATATGGAATTAATTGATTTTCTGTATCATTTTTATTTTTATCATATTCTTTTAAGTCTACAGTGTTAAATTTTAAAGGTTCAAAAAATTTCCAAACAGAATGTTGTTTAATTTTATCCAGATAGGAAGTATAGTCTGAATGTTTAATTAAAACAGGCTGTTTTTCCTTTGTTTCTAATGCTATTAAATATTTTCCATTTTTATTTAAACTTTCTGCATTCATAATTTCATTAAAATCTTCTTTAATAAGCCCCAAATGCAATTCTTCATGATTTAATGGTCTTTTCCATAAGATGTGTTTTGATTGATTAATAATCATAAAAGAAGTGATATTGTCTATATCTTCCACATTTAAAATAAGTTGATTATTATCTATTTTCACTTCTGCTTTCACAAAATCTGTTTCTTTTATATAATATTGATGTCCTGGAATACCTGTATAGCATTCCTCAATCATGATTGGATTCACATTAAGATTTGGAAAAACTCTTTTTAACTCTCTATGCCATAGTACTGTATTCACATTGAATTTTTCCTTTTTACTACAATATTCTTCTATAAAGGTTCTAGGAAGTGTCTTAGTAATAAAAATATACTGTAAATCAAATCGACAATTATCATATAAATAACTACTAAGTTCTGGCCCAAAGAATTTTTTTTCAAAAATAACAATATCATTTTCTTTATCTACAGTATCTA
This sequence comes from Terrisporobacter muris, assembly GCF_024621905.1. Taxonomy (NCBI): domain Bacteria; kingdom Bacillati; phylum Bacillota; class Clostridia; order Peptostreptococcales; family Peptostreptococcaceae; genus Terrisporobacter; species Terrisporobacter muris. Next base: position 1,343 of record NZ_JANKBY010000311.1, on the reverse strand, counting down.
GCACAGTCTGAATTCCTTCTTCTGTTTTTACATTTGGATAAAAACGAATATTCCATCTTTTTTTTGTATTCTCATTGTAGTTTAAAATAGGTAAATCATTTTCTTGATGATCAAAAATCAGATTAACCATATTTTTTGCATTTTCTAAAGAATCGTATGGAAGAAAATCCTTTATATAAGAGAGATTTTTCTTATAATCATACTCTTCAGATAGATATGTTTTCTCTTTTATACAACTAGCAAGTGCTTTTACATCATAAATTTTACAAAAGGGAAGTTCTTTTACATTCATGTACATTCCACGGTCATGCATATATTCTTTATAATCATACATAAATAAAATTATTGGTTTTCCAGTAATGGAGTAATCAAAGAATACACTAGAGTAATCTGTAATCAATACATCCATGCTATTCAAAAAATCATACTTTTCTATATTATCTGGAAATGGATAAATATGTTTATAGCAATCTAATACAATACTATCCTGCAAAATAGGATGAAAATTAACATACATTTTCTGATTGTTTTGAAGTTGACTATCAAGATAGGTTAACATCTTTCTAGTTTCTTCTTCGTAGTTATCCTTTTGTACAGAATGATTACTCTGTCCTCTCCACGTAGGCATATATGCAAATGTGGTATAATTTTTATTATCCAGCTGTTTTTTTACTTCATTTCCACTTCTTTCATCTGAAAAAATAGTATTTCTTGGATAACCATTGTAAACTACTTTTCCTGTATATAGCTTTTCTAGATTATAGTCACGCATCATGACTTCTTTTGTGAATTTATTTGGGAACATAAGATAATCAGCCTGCATAAAGTTATGCTGGATATTATACATAGACTCAATACCAAAACGCATCTGTTTTCCCAATGTTTTCAAAGGTGTTCCATGCCAAGTCTGTAAATAAATCTGCTCTGGTCTTTTAATGAAATAAACTGGAAAAGAACTATTATTAATCAAATATTTTGATGTAGCCAATACTCTAACATATTCATAAGTTGTAATATCAACTAGATTTATTTGAGTTAATCCCATTTTTTTTAACTTATTGCTATGAGTTTCTTTTTGTGTTGTTGCAAAATAAATTTTATAATCATCTGAATCAGATCGTTTTAAAAATTCCCTTAAAATTGCAAAAGAAGAATCTGAAATATCTTTTCCATGAAAGGATTCGAAAAGAATCTGTTTTTCATTTACTTTACTATTCTTGTAGTACCATGCATAAATAAATTTTAATTTAGGTTGTTTTTTTCTTAATTTTTTCAAAATTTTTTTCATTTTTGTCTCCATTTATTTACATTTATTTCTTAATACTTTTACTGTTGGCTAGATC
>NZ_JANKBY010000310.1:0-4320 GCF_024621905.1 Terrisporobacter muris | reverse complement strand
CTAAAATAATCAATTATATTATATTTTTAAAAAATAATTTATTTAATAAATGTCGAAGTTTGTTGTTAAATGCAATGTTTTAATTAATATTTAAATTTTATTACATTTTTTTCCTATTGCGTTATTTTAACACATTCGTTAAAATGAATTATGTCGATATAGAAAGGTTTTCACGATTTTTGAAAAGCATTTCCTGTTGTCGACACAAAATTATATCGCAATTATCAGGAGGAGACTAAAATGATTACATTTTTAGCGTGCGTTGCAATCCTAATTTTAGGTTACTTCACATACGGAACATATGTAAGTAAAGCTGTAGGATTCGACGATTCTATTCAAACTCCAGCTAATAGACTTGAAGACGGTGTAGACTACATGCCAATGCCTTGGCATAAAGTTTTCCTAATTCAATTCCTTAACATAGCTGGTACTGGACCAATATTCGGAGCTATATCAGGTGCTTTATTTGGACCAGTTGCATTCTTATGGATAACATTCGGTTGTATATTTGCTGGTGCTGTTCATGATCACTTATCAGGTGTTATATCAATGAAACATGATGGTACGTCTATACCAGAAATAGTTGGTATGTACTTAGGTAAAAACATGAAGACTGTTATGGTTGGATTCTCAATCGTACTTCTTGTTTTAGTCGGTACAGTTTTCATAACTTCACCTGCTGGTTTATTAACTTCTATGACTGGAATAAACAAAAACATATGGTTAGTATTAATAATAATTTACTATATAGTAGCTACTGTATTGCCAGTTGATAAAGTTATAGGAAAATTATATCCAATATTCGGAGCTGCATTATTATTAATGGCTGCTGGTTTATTCGGAGCTATGATGATAGGACAATTCAATGGTTCTATGCAAATGGCTGAATTAACTTTAGAAAACTTACATCCTTCTGGGTTAGCTATATTCCCATTCTTATTTACTACAATAGCTTGTGGTGCAATATCTGGGTTCCATGCTACTCAATCACCTATGATGGCTAGATGTATACAAAGAGAATCTGAAACTAGAAGAGTATTCTTTGGTTCAATGATAGTTGAAGGTATAGTTGCTTTAATCTGGTGTGCTGTTACTATAGCATTCTTCGGAGATAGCGTTTCTATAGCTGCTGCTGGTGCTCCTGCTGAAATAGTTAACATAGTTTCAAGTAAATTACTTGGACCTGCTGGTGCTATTCTTGCTGTTCTTGGTGTTGTTGCTTGTCCAATAACTTCAGGGGATACTGCTTTCAGAAGTGCTAGACTTACAATAGCTGATGCTTTCAAAATAAAGCAAGATGGATTAAAAAGTAGATTTATGTTAGCTATACCTCTATTTGCAGTAGGTGTTGCATTAACTCAAATAGATTTCAATATAATATGGAGATACTTTGCTTGGTCTAACCAAACATTAGCGATGATATTCTTATGGACCGGTGCTGCTTACTTACTTGTCAATAAGAAAAACTTCTGGATAGCTGTAATACCTGCAATATTCATGAGTTATGTATCTGTAGCTTATATATTACAAGCTCCAGAAGGATTCAAGTTAAATCCTATGTTCTCCAACATAACTGGTGTAATAGTTGGTATATTATTCTTCTCGGCTTTCATGATGAGAGTTAAGAAAGAAAAAAATAAAGTTGAAAAAACTGAAAAAGTTAGTTAATTATTATTAACATAAAGAAAAAGGAAATGTTATCTTATAACATTTCCTTTTTTATATTTAAATAAGATCATGTACTTATCCTCTATTTTACTTTCTATAAGTTACAAAATAAACCTTATAGATTTATTATCGCTATCTTCTAATACTAATACTTCTAAGTCTTTATAATTTCTAAATAACCATTTAACATCCGTCATTATTTGATTTACTTGTTTCTTATCCAACTTTCCAATACAGTACTCATCTCTAGTTTCTGAAAATTCCTTCGATGTTAAAAAATTTCTAATCGCTGCATAAGCTATTGTATTAGGTATAGGATTACTAGTCTCTTTAGAACGTTTATTGCCCTTCATGTACATCTTCATATAGTATCCTCCTGAACTTTTATTAATATATTACATATATATGAGTTCATACATTGTTTAAATGCTTATTGAATATAAATTATCTAATTAATAATAGTCCACAGTTAATCTATATATATTTTATTTAACCTTTGCTTATGTGTTCAAACACATTCTTTCATCCTCTAAGGCCTCTAATTTTATACCCTAAGAAACACTAAGGACACTATGTATATTTGCTTTTAAATGCCCTAGCTATCTAATTTAATTAAACATATTATTATCACAGTATATACACACATTAATTAAAAGTATATTTTAAGAATCATATTATATGTACGTAATCTTTATAAAAAATTTGCTTAGCTTGAGCCATGCGTCGGCGAAATACTTCATATCACCAACAAAATGCCTTATCTCCCCTTTAAGAATAATACAATTCTACGAAAATAAAGCTAGTTAAACATTTTTATTACAACTTATGAAACAAAATTTAATGCTAATTTCCTTGTATGTAAAAAAAATCTCACCTAAAAGTATCTAGGCAAGATTTTTCATTATCATCTATAATTTTATAGTTTTTAAATTATGATGCTTTTCTTTGATCTACATCATTGTTATCAACTATTATATATTTCTTCCATTCTTTAATTGTGAATATTGCTAATGCAGTAACGTTTATACCACAAAGTACGAATAATAATAAGTCAACTGCTTCGAATACAACATTAGCACCAAATACTGCTAAAGTACCTGCAGCTACTATTAATCCTAAGTATATAGCTATATTTTTATTTACAGAGTTTTTCTTGAATAACTTAGTTGTATAGTAGTAAGAACCTAATATAGTTGTTAATGCAGATAATACTGTAAATGCACATAATACAACTAGACCAAACATACCAGTTACAGATTTAGCTGTATTGAAGTATTCAGCTAATCTTTCAGCAGCTCCACCTTCAAATGTTATTAATCCAGCGTTTATACCGTAAGATGCTATATAAGAAGTAACTACTATAGAAACTACTACAGTTACAACTGTAGGTATTAAAGATATCATAGCAGCTTCTCTTGGTTGAGTGTCAGCTTCTTGAGCTGCCATAGCTAATGCTCCTAAACCAGTTTCAGCAGTTTGTAATACTTTTTGCATACCTAATACAAATCCTAACATAATTCCTGAGAATCCATTAACTGGATTAGTCATACCTTCTAATATATTAGCAAAGTAAGTTGGTATATATCCACCAGTTTTTATAACGAATAATGTGAAGAATGCAAAGTATCCAATTACAGCTGTTCCTATCATGTAAGTCATAGCATTCATGAATATTTCATGTTTTTTAGATAAAACTAATGCTGCAACTACTAATAATACTGGTACAACTATGAATAAGTATCTTTGTACTAGAGTAAGGTTTATAGACATATAATCAGATGCTACTAATTTTGCAACTGAGTCTATACCTGAGAATTGGAATCCACCAAATCCAAATACCGCTAATGCAACGAAACATACAGCATAAACCATTCCAAGTTTAGGTGATATTAAATCTCCTATATACTCTTTTGGTCCTTTTCCCATTATTTTTGAGTTTAAAGTTTCAGCGTAAGAAACTGGTACCATTATACAAGCCCCTATTAAAGCCCATATAGCCATTGCTTCTACGTTTACTTCTCCAGATGCAGAGAATTTTGATAATGCACCAAGAACCCCTATTATAGCTCCTGTACCTATCATAGCACCTAATGATATAGATGCTGGTCCTATTATGTTTTTGAATTTTAATCCAGCTGGCTTAGTAGCCTTCTTTTGAATCATACCAATAGTTCTTATAGATGTGAAAGCACCTACTATTAACATGAATGGTAAGAATACTGGCCAAACCGCATCAGAAATTACTGTTATAACAGCTTCTAATTGATGTAACATGTGTTTTTCTCCTTTTTTTTAAGTATTTTTATTTATAATTTCTTTATAATTTTGCACTTTTTTTAGTTGATTATTGCATTAATAACAAAATAAATATTTTCCAATTCATAACAATGTCCTATTTTAGATTAAAAAATGTTTTCATAAACATTTTGTTCATTAAGTAATAATCTAATCATTGGGCATAATATAAATTGTTATGCATCATTCGCCATTTCTCATGTTAATATTATCAATTTTTATCGATAATTGTCAAGCATTTGTCGCTTTTTTTAAAAAATAAATATTTTTTTATGATTAAATTATAGTCAATGTTTTAATATAACTTTTTAAATATTATTCATTCAAACTTTATGGTACTTTTTTCCTTCCTATTTA
>NZ_JANKBY010000030.1:0-21098 GCF_024621905.1 Terrisporobacter muris | reverse complement strand
AAATTTTATAAAACTTTGCATATTTTTCTATTGACAAATTTTATAAAATTTTATAAAATATAGTTAAAGATTAACAAATTTTATAAAAATAAGAGGTGAATAATATGAGCAGGATAGTTCTTACATTTAAGAATAACCCGAAGGAAAAAGAAATTGAAAAATTCCTAGATAGTAAACTATCACCCGCAGGTTATATAAAGGAACTTGTATGGGCTGTTATAAATGGAAATAATCCAGAGATAGTAGCTATGCCAAAAACATTAGAATCTCAAGACAATGATCCAGCTGATGGGTTTAATTTTAATATCGAAGATTAAATTATATAAATATTAGGGAGGAATAAAAATGGCTAAACTAGGAATAGATATAGGAAACTTTGCTGTAAAAACAAGTGAAGGAGTAATTTTTGAAAGTAAGATTACTACTGTAGGAGAGTATGGAACAAGTGCAGATAGATTGACTCTGGATGGAAAAGTATTCTTTTTAGGTGAAGGTGAAGAAGAAATAAATCCGAAAAAATTTGAAAAAGAAAATTATATACCACTTCTTTTAGGAGCTATATGTAAATCTACAAATGAAGATACTGTTGATTTAGCATTAGGATTACCAATAAAACAATATACTCAATTTAAACAAGTAGTTATTGATAAGTTACAAGATAAGGAATTTAATGTAAAATTCGGAGATACAAGTAGAAGAATATATATAAATAGTGTAAAAGTATTTCCAGAAGGTGTAACAGGGTATCTATACTTTGGTAAAGACATTCAAGATAGAGTTGGTTCTAGAGATGTTGTAATTGTAGATATAGGAGGAAAAACAACAGATATAGCTTTAATTAAAGAAAATAGAGCAACTAAACCATATTCTATAGATATCGGGACAATAAATATATATGATGCTATATCTAAATCAATGGAAAAAGATGAAAGATTCCAAGGAGAAGTTACTATAGATAGAGATAAAGTTCAAGACTACATAAATAAAGGTTTTTACTTTAAAGGTGAGAAACAAGACATATCTTCTAATATAGGAGCTTCAAGAGAATTATTTAAAAAAATATATAATGAATTAAAACTTAATTACCCAATAAGTACAGAGGCAGTTGTAGTAATGGGTGGAGGAGCAAAGCTATTAGGAAATGTATTTAAGCAAAATATACCGGGTATAATTGTAATGGATGATATACAAACTCATGTATTTGCTAATGCAAATGGATATAGAAAAATGATGAGATAATTAAATAAATCAATAAAATACCAGGACATACTCCTGGTATTTTTTATAAAAAAATAAAACTTTTTTGTGGAAACACTTGACGGGACGTCATGAAAATAATATAATTAAAGTATAGAAAGGAGGTAAGAGATAAATAAAAAAGAAAGGAGGAGAGAAAGTGCCAAGTAAGAAACAAAAGAAAAACAAAAAAGAGAATCTCGAGCTGACAACTACAAAGATTCTCCTAATAATAAGCATACTTGATTTAATAAAAACTATCATAGATAAGTTCTTCTAAATCAAGGCTTGGACTTAGCACCTACTAAGTCCAAGTAAAAACTTTTGTTTCTTCTATTATAACATGAAAGGTACTTAAATAAACATGAATAATAAGGAAAGAAGAATATTGTATCTAACTTTAGTAATAAGCATAATAAATTTAATATTACGTTTTGTATAATCAATCAACATAAGGATATCTAAGTATCTTTCTTATATACTTAGATATCCAAGCAATAAAAGGAGTTAAACTATGGAAGAAAAAAGAGAATTAAATATAAGCTTTAACAAGTCAGGAAGTGGTAGTTATACACCTAGAATTTCACTTCCTGCAACATGGATAAAGGAAATGGGTATAGACACTGATAATAGAAAAGTATCAGTTACGTTTAAAGACGGTCAAATAGTAATAGAAAAAGTAAAAGAGTAATTAAAGGGACAAAATTTTAATTTTAAAAAATAGATAGGTTAGGTTTTAATATCTAACTTAGATATTTTTATAAAACAAATAAAAAAGAAAAGGGGTAAATAAAATGAAACTGAATCAAGATGATACAAAAAAGTTATTAGAAATATTATATAAAGGTTTAGAAATAATTAAGAAAGAAGAGAACACAGGGGATATTAAAGAAAAATTAAAGTGGCTAAACAGTATAAATTTAAAAATAGAAATTCTTGGTTATTATGTAGATACAGACTCTAAAGATGTAACAATGCTAGATATATCTGAATATCTAGACACTGTAATATCTGATTTAGAAGAGAATAAATTTAATGACTATATATATAATACATTATTTAATGATTTGGAAATATTATTAAATGAATAAAATAAAAGTGCTAGAGCTAGAAAAAAATTATATATATACTTATGCATATAAAAAAATAAAAACCTCTTAGAATCAACTCTAAGAGGTTTTTATAATATATTTTATTACTGTGAGGGTAAATAGAAATGCCTAACGCTCGGCATTTCTTTTAAGTGTAATTTAATTAGGGAATCTATATGTATATATTCCCTAAAGTTAATATTTCAAACTAAAAAATATATTTTTGGGCAAAATTTATAACTCATAAGGAGCAACAAAGGCATCATAGCCTTTCTTACTCAGTTCCTTAGCTTGTGTTTCAGCAGTTTCTTTTTTAGAGTAACTTCCAGCTATGACTCTATACACTGTTTTCTTATCTGAAGAAGTGCTTGAAGTACCAGGTACTTTCGTAACCTCTCCTTTTCCATTTGTACAATTTTTTATATCTTTTACAGATATCTTTTCAGCTTTAAGGTTATAACAGTCTAATTTGAACTGGTCCATTTTGCTAGGATTTTTAACCATATAAATAGGACACAATTTGTAATTTTTCCCCACAACATCTGTATGTGTTATTATATCTTTTTTACAGTCTAATCCTTTATATTGGCATAACCAAGCACATAAGTGAACCATAGCTTTGTATGTAGCATCTGTGTAATGATTATCTTTTCCTGTTGTAGCAACTTCTATAGCTATAGCATAACTATTAGCTTCATTTGTAGCATAGCATCTTTCATCAGTAGGAATTAACTGATATATAGTACCATCAAGATCTATGACATAATGAGCTGATGCATATACATATTTACCATTTACTTTATATCCATTTGCTACAACATTATTAAAATATGATACTGTGTTCTTTCCTGGTACATCAGCTTCACCTGTATAGTGTATTGCTATTTTAGTTGCCTTTAATGTTGTTCCAGGTCTACCATATTTATTTTTCTTTTGCCATTTCTCTACTACGTTTGGTTTTTTTATACTCATATTAATTTACCTCCAATATTTTTATATTTTGATTAAATAAATAAAGTGAACTCCTTTTGGTCAAAGAAATTCACTTTAATAAATTAAGTTATTTTAATGCTATAAATATTTACATACTTATGCTATTTTAGAACCAATTAACTTGTCTTAGATTTCTACCTTTAATCATTACATCTATACTTTCATCTATTAACCTAAAAGCATCTTTTAATTTATTTACAGGTACATCTTCCCATTTTTCAGCATCTAATAGTATTAATACTCTTTCTTTAACTAAATAGAAATCTTCATCAGCTCTCTTTATACCTAATCTTTGTTTTATATATCTAGCTATTCTAACTTTATCTACTGCTAATGGTCTTACATAATTAGCATATTTGTTATCTATAGTAGCTATAGCTTTATCAAGCTTATTGGATATAATATTATTTGCATCATTAACAGTTATACTTTTATGACCATTAACTATTTGATTTAATTCTTCAAATTTTTCTATGTATCTATGTGTAAAAATATTACCTTTAGTTCCTGTTGTCTTATGAGCTATAAACTCACATCCACGTTTTGTAATTTCATAACATCTATTTGTTTTTCCACTTGAGTCTTTATATGAACTTTCTATCCAATATTCACTCGGCACAATTTTGTGCTCAGTAAAATCTTTATTAACATCATCTATTTTTCTTAATAAACTTTTATGTTTAATGTCTAACATTTTAGAAACTTCTCTACTATTTATAGTTAATATTTCTATGTTTTTATTTTGTATTTGTTTTAAATTTTTCATCACGCAATCCTTCCTTTTATATTTTTTATAAAGTAAAAAGTGACTTGTCTATGATCTAAACAAAGTCACTTTTTAAATTAACTATTTACTTTGTATTAAAGTTACAAATAATTGATGTGCTCCTGTACTAGCTAATCCACTAAACATACCTCCTAGAATAACATCTGGACTAATTCCACCAACTATCCATATATTTAATGCACATCCTAATAATGCCATTATTAGTGGTATATACTTATTATCCAATGAAGGAAAGCTATTCTTTAAAACATAGCCTACGCAAACACATATACCTACAATTACCAAAACTACATAATCACTTAAAAAAGTTAAATCCATAACATTACCTCCTGATTAAAATAAATTTTGTTGTATTGACCAAATAAAAAAGCCAACTAATGTAGTTATAAGTACATAAGTTAGCTTATTTAATGTTCCTGTTAATTTTTCTAAACTATTACATAAGTTCTCAATTTTCACATCTGTTTTAGCTTGATTTTTTTCTAATTTATCAATCCTTTCAGAGTGACCATTAAGCCTTTTTTCATGCCTTTCTAAGGTATCTCTTAAATGTAATTCATCCATGTTATAGTCCTTTCTATTTAAAATTTTAATTCTCAATATTAAATCTATTTATTAAGTAAGTTCTAGCATACCTTTTAATTCATTGTACTCTTGCTCTGTCAAACATCTATCTATCCAAAACGTGTTTAACATTTTCAACATAATCTCTTTACTATCATAGTTTTTTGTTTCTATAACTCTTTTACATAATTTATACATATCAAACCCTCCTTATATAGTTACTCCTGTCATTATTCCTAATACTGATAATTTGTAAGCATTCTCTATAGCAACCTTGTCTTGTTCATATTGAATCTTATCTAAAGCCACAACACTTACAACATTACCTGAATAAGTTGCACTCATACTTGTAGCAGTAATATTACTATCAATAGATAATGTACACTCATTAAAACAATTTAGTATCCACTGTGGTGTGTTTTCTAGTATTGGCACGAAAATTGGTTCTGCCAATTCATACATTACAGTTGTTGGATTAACTTGTAGCCATTGTTTAAATGATACTAAATCAGTAGCCTTACTATTAGATATTCTAATATTAATATCTAAATTATCGCCTTTTACACCTTCAGGATTTCCTGCCGTATAAGAAGTTATAACTCTAAATTTATCACTTATAGCTGAATTACTTATTTTACTAATGCCATCATTAATAAAGAATAAAGTGGTATAATCATCATTATTCGCTCCACTAATCCTCCAATTTTCATCATCACTACCATTAAACACAGTTCTTTCACAATTCTTCCAATATCCTAATTGACCATTATGAATACATAACTCGTTATCCTTATACAAAGGTTCATCTAGGTATAGAGTTTGCTTGGACTCTTTGTATGGCTCGTATGGAGATGCAACTGTTCCTTCTTCAAGTTGTAAAATTCCTTCTTTACTTGTACCATATGTGTGCCTTGTGTAGTGGCAATTTGAAGGAGTGATGAAATTTACAAGAGGAATATCCGATTTAGATATAAACTTTTTATCTTTATCATAAAAATATATATTTGTTAACCTATTAACACCCTCTATACTAGTAACATAACTAGTATTAGGTTTAACTTTATTAAAATACGTTATGTTGCTTGTTCCATTAGGCCCTTCTGCCCCATTAGACTGTAATCCACCAGGATAGTAAGTTCCAGTTGATTTATTCTTCCCAACAACTTTCAATTCACCTTTATATTTACCTAAGTTCTCAGCTTTCTCAGTTCCTGCATCTATCATTTCTTGAGTAACTAAACAGTTATCAAATGTAGATTTCATACCTTCAAAATATTCGTTTGGTATAGGTTTATTTGTGTAGTCACCTTCTAAAACAACAAATTTAACTTCAATTTCACCCTCTGTAGCGTTAGGACCTATGAAACTCCTTATTCCATAAGTACATGAGCTTATATCAGCTCTAGTTGTTTGTTTAGTAATAAATACTCCTGTTGTTCCTGGTTTAATATTGTAGTATGAACCATAAAAAACAGAATCCGTGTTAGCATTATCATATACAGAATAATTGGCATTTACTGTATTTTTTCTAATGAAGATAATTATTGTATATTCAGTACTTGGTTTATATGCAATATTTTCAAAGAATATATTCCTATAAGTTCCATTAGCAGTTAAACGTATATAATCATTATCACTAGTTACACCATGGTTACTTGTTGTTGCTAGATATGGAGTACCACTTAAGTTCACCATAGTATTACCAACAACACTATTTACTTCAACCACACCATCTTTGGAATGTTCTAACTTAAGATGATTGCCTTCTCCTGTGATAGCTAGTCTTTTATCTCCACTTTCATTCAGTAAGCCCCCTAATACCACATCTTGTCTTTTGCTAATATACTCTACAGAATTTAATCTGCCATCTTGCTCTGTATTTTTAGCTTCATTTGCATTTACTTTAGACTCAAACCCATTTAAAAATGCTTCCCTTTCTGTGTGCTGTTCTTGTCTTAACGTTTCAGCTTCTGCTCTGCTTTTTTCAGATGCATCAACTTCTTTTAACTTATCATCAATTAATAAATCTTTAGCTTTTTTATAATTATCTATATCATTATTTTTAGCTGCTACATATCTATCTAATTCTTTATTTTTATTAGCTACATAAGTATCTATTTCTAAATCTTTTTCAGTTTTATATTGATTTATTTCTGCATTTTTATTATTTTTATATGTTTCTATATCTGTTGTAGTACTAGTTTTATAGTCAGATAAGTTTTTATTTATTTCTATATCTTTACTTAACTTATAATCATCTATATTTTTAGTGGTTTCTTGCTTGTACAATTGTAGATCTTGTTGTATAGCTTCATCTTTTTCAGTTTTATAGCTATCAATTTTAGTAGTAGTATCACTTATTAACTTAGTAACTTTATTACTATTTTCTAGTAAGTTATCATCAACTTTTTTATTCTGTTCAGATAAATTTTCCTCGACTTTTAAACTAGTGTCTGCTATAAGTTTATTTACTTGATCTATAAGTTGTTGCTTAGCTATTTCTCTTTGTTTTTCTGCTTCTACTCTATTTGTTTCAGCTTCTTGTCTACTCAATTCTAGTTTTTCAATAGTACTTAATCTAGAAATAAACTCTGTCAAAATAGGAAGTCTATCATCTTCTCCAGCTTTTTCATCTAATAATGAAATTTCATCATCTTCAACAGCATAAGAAAAATTACCCCTTAGAACCTTTTTTTCTTGATTATCTACGAGCATAACTTTTGCTATATATTTTCCAGATTGTGACTTCATAGTCTTTTTTATATCATAATACAAAAGATTATCATCTGTAACTTCCATGAAGTCACTATATAGTTGTCCATGTGGGTCTATAACAACAATTACTGGTATCATGTTACTTACATCTATTAGCTTATGTTTATTAGTTACTCTAATATACAAGTCACTTGTTTCAGCATCATTAATCGAAAATACCAAAGTAGGATTTAAAAATGTTGCTTTCGTATCTAATTTAATAATATACCTTGTGTCTAATCTTCCCATGTATACCTTCTTTCTCTAATCATTTATTATTCAACTATAGATTAGTTTTTTGTATAAAAAAAGACTATTATTATTCTTCGATAGTCTCTTTATCTATAATATAGTACTTTATTTATTACATTTTTTACACACTTGAATGCTTATTACCTATTGCAAGCCAAAATATTTTTTTACTTGTTACAGAACTTGATGCTGTGTATAATCCAACGTTACAACCTGACAACTCTATATCACCTACAGTTGTTATAACTTGATTGGCATAACTTGTGTTATCACTTACAGAAACAAACGGCATAAATGCAAATTTTTTAGGAAAAGTTACGGACTGTGTAAGTCTTGTACTTGCAGTTATACTTGAAAATGTGACACTACCCCAGCATATTAGCAAATCTCCCATGACCATGTAGCTTGAATCATTTGATGAAACATTACTAACTTTTTTATGACCTTTGAGTTTTACAATATTTTCACTTATCTTATCAATTTCTAGATTTGTTCTTTCAATTTCAGATTCTTCTTCTGTTTTAGCAGTGGTAGAATTAGTAGTATCTGTTTCTCCACTTGCTCCAATAATCATGTTAAAAGTACCATTATAATTAATATTCATATTATGAATATAACTATTAAAACTATCACCTTTTTTATTAGTTATTAAAACATCATCTCCTAAATCAGCTAATATATTACCTCCAAAATTCATTGAATAACCTTTAAATTCTAAATATGGAGCATATATTAACATATCATCTCCCCAGTAAGCATTACCATTCTCATACATTTTCTGCGAGAACAAAGGGTTATTTATTTCAACCACCTTCCCAGTATCATGTATATTAAACTCCATTGAATCTCTATCTTCCCAAATCACTCTAAGTGTTTTGATTTTAAATATATCTTTTTCGTATGATAAATTTAAATAATCATCTATTGTAAATGTATGCTTATAATTAGGTGTATCATCTTTTTTAAATGTTTTTATTGTTATTTGCCCATCTCTAGTGCAGCTCACATCACCTAAAACCAAACTGGCCATTAATCCCAAAACTTCTCTACAAGAATAACCATCTATTTTAATTTGCTTTGAATTAGTAGCTATTAGTTCAAATACATCTTCATGAATTTCAACTCCTGTTTGGTTTTGAATTCTTAATAATTTATCATATGTAGTTAGATTATCTTCATCTATGTAAGGAATATCTAGTTTAACTATATTATCATACATTGTGAAAGTCGTTGTTGTGTCTGTCTCACTTTCATTTGCAATATTAAAAACACCGTAAGGAACATATTCATACAATCCATTTTCAAGCAACAGTCCAAATTCAATTTTAACTTGCTTAGATGTATCTATAATTGAATTTGGAGTAATAAAAGTTAATGTGCATGTAGTAGAGATACAATTACCTACACTAAAAGCATTATCATTTTTTAACATACTATTAAAAGAGATATTTATTACATCATCATTTGTAAGAATTGTATCACCAATTGTAATTCTACTTTCATAGTTTTTAGTTATTTTGCTATTTGCAATTTTAAATGCTTCTGTAATATTTGTATACATTTATTCACCTATCTTTCTATCTTTCAACTAGATTAGTGCTTAGACCTTCCCACATAATAACTCCATTTCTAACCCTTAATACAGGAGATGTTCTATCTCCTGTGTAGAAAGTTTTAGTAATTGTTTTGCCTTCTTCTGGATCTGGATACTTTACAGTAAAAAATACATCTTTTACTGCTTTTAATATCTTAGATATTTCTGAATTTGAAAGTGGTCCCCATTCTACCGTTAACTTTCTTTTTGTAGCTACTCTAGTACGTTGCATTGTTCCATTTGCATTTCTTTCAGACTCTTTATCTATATCTGTAATTTCTACTTGAAAAACAGAAGGATTTTTAACATCTACACCTGCTATTGTAAGAATTGCCATATTATCACCTCACTAAAATAGGACCTAAATTAATAAGTCCTATATTTTTATTCCTTGTTTTTTTAATTGTCTTAATATAGATATAATAGATTGTCTAAATACTGTATTTCCATCAAGTTTTACAATAAAATCACCATTATAGATTTCTTTAGGTGTATTGTTGCTTGAATTATTAAAACTATTAACATCGCTTGTCGACATTCCACTTTGTAATTTACTTGCTATTAAATCAATAGCTCTTGTATTATTTTCAAGAGGTAACACAACTTCTTTACCTTGTTCTCCGATTACACTAAGAGTTGGACTATCTATAAGACCACCCTTCGCCAAGTAAGGTATCTTAGGCGCTTTCCAAGTTCTTCCACCAAATATAGGTACCCAATCTGGAACAGTAAATTTAATTTTACCTAATACAGCATTGTTTACCTGTTTTATAATTCCATTTATAGTACTTTTTACACTACTAGCTGTTGTCTTTACTTTTAATGAAATACTAAAAGCCCATGACCTTATTTTAGATTTAGCACTATTATAAGCTGATTTTACTTTATCATAAAAAGAACCTACTTTCGCTCCTACACTTAATGCCCAGCCTTTAATTGATTTTTTGGCACTTTCATATCTCTCTTTAGCCTTATCATAGAAAGAGCTTACTTTCGCTCCTAGGGAAAGTACCCAATTTTTTATTGATGTTTTAGCATGGTTATATCGTTCTTTCGCTTTATCATAGAAACTAGCTACTTTTGCTCCTACTTCTAATAATTTATCCTTCATCCACTTATTAGCACTATCATATCCTTCTTTTGCTTTATCATAAAAAGAACCTACTTTTGCAGCTATTTCTAAAGCCTTATCTTTAATCCAATCTTTTACTTCTTCCCACTTTTCTAAAGCTTTTTCCTTAAAATCTTCCACTTTTGATGTTATGTTGATTACAAATTCTTTTACTGCATCTACTATCTCGTCCCATTTTTTCTTTATATCATCTTTAAGCTTTTTAAATTTATCTGTAATACCTTTACAAAAATCAGTAAATTCTTTTTTCTTTTTATCTACCCACTTTTTGAAATTAAAATTTTTAATTTTCTTCCAATCTTTTTGTAAATCCTTACAGAATTTTAAAAATATCTTACCAACTGCTTTTATACTAGGACACATTTTTTGTAAATCATTCATGAAATCTCCAGCTAAAACTTCTACAACTTTTATAATTACTTTTGAGATTAATTTAAAAGCTCCTCCTAAAACAGTACCAATTATATCAGCTAATGTTTTAAATAATATACTAAAACCTTCTAGCCAAGGCTGTAAGGCATCTTTTATATCATTCCACGTTTTAATTACCTTGTCTCTAAAGTCTTTATTTGTTCTCCATAAATAAGTTATTGCAGATACTACTGATACTATAGCTATGGTTATTGCTGCTGTTACTGGATTTATAGCTAATAAGCCTTTTATTGCTGTTTTTATTAATGTAAAAGGTTTTAATATTGCTTTTCCAACTCTTGAAAAAATCTTAGTCAAGAAAGGAAAGTTTTTAGAAAAAAACTTAGTTATTTTACCCCAATTCTTAATCATTAAGAATCCTATTCCTGCTGTTAATCCAGCCATAATTGCTATGATAGCATCTTTATTTTTTGAAATAATATTTTTTATTTTAGCAAATATAGCTGCTATCTTCTTTGCCTTAGCATCTAGTCCAGATGTATCTATAGTAGAACCCATATCTATAGTACCTATATCTCCTAGTCCACTTACAGAAGGTATTGATGTATTTGGAGTACTACCACTTGTACCACTTGTTCCAGCTGTTCCAGCTGTTGTATTTACATTTAAATTATTTATTTCATCTAATCCACCTATCAGTCCACCGATTTCCTTTTTTGCTTTTTTTGCACTTTTAGCAGTATTATTTAAATGCTTAGAAGTATCACCTAAACTATTACTCAATCCACTAACTGCACTTGATTGATTGTTTATAGCTTTTACTTGTTGTTGTGCAACTTTAGGTTTACCAAATAAAGCATTAGTAAATACAGAAATTACTGATATAGCTTTACTTAATGCATTCATAAATACTGTTAAAGGTGGTAATATAGCATTATAAATTGGCAAAAAGGCTTGTCCTAATGCTAATTGAACATTTTTTAAGCTTGCAATAAATTGGTTATGCCTTGTTTGAGTAGTATCAGCTAATGTAGCACCATACCTTGAATATGTTTGTTCTAATATAGCGGCAAGTCTTATCTGTTGCTGTGTTTGAAAATTTAATTGTTGCCATGACTTTCCATCTGCAAGTTCTTTAAATGCTTCTGTACTCTGTAGCATAGAAACTTGGGTGTAAATTCCTAAATCCTCAATTGCCTCTGTTGAACCAAGCATACCTGATCTGATTCTTTCAGCAGTATCTTCAAAAGTTCTACCAGTTTTGCTGGCTATTATTGAAGTAGCTTTTAATAATTCTTGAGTATTATCCGATACTTCTTTAGTATTATTTTCAAAACTTGATATTAAGTTACTATAAGTTGAACCGTATTTATACCCTTCTTGAATACTCATACCATATGCTTGAGATTGACTTTTTATCCAATCTTCAAAAACCTTTGAACTATTCTGCATAGTTCTATTTATGTTTTCTATAGAAGTTTCAACACTCATTGCATCTTGTACACTATTTTTTATAAGTTCGCCTACTTTTATAGTCGCAAAAACAGTAGCAACTTTTCTCATAATGCCATTTACATTTCTTTGAAAATTAGATAGTTTTTTTTGAGCATTATTAAGACCATTATGCATATTGCTAAAGTCTGCTCCACCTCTAATAAGTAAATTTTTAACTGCCATTTGTCGCACCTCCTAAAACATTATTTAAGAGTTTTATTTGGTTTAACATCTCTTCATCTGTCATTTCTTTTCTATGTTTTTTATTTAAAAAATCATCAAGTTTAGGCTTATCTTTTCCTAAAAATTGAATAGTCCATAAAGCATTAATATACGCTAGTGTTATTTTTTCATCTGTCTCTTCTTCTTTTTTCTTCACGTATGAATTTACTATTAAACTAAATTCATATGGTGTAAGTTCCCAAAATTCTAATGGAGATAAAGAGCAAAGGGTAGCGATTTTCAAACTTTCATCTATAGAAAATTCTTCATCGTTACCCTCTACTCGTTTTTTTCTTCATTTTCTCCATTACCACCAAAAGCTTTATTAAAAGCTTCTCCCATAATTTCAATTGCTTCAATAAAATTTCCTTTCTCATCGATTAAATCCATTACCCTATCTGGAGTTAGTTTTTTATCTTCATGTATTAATCCTGCACATATAACTATAGCTGTATCTTTCATAGTTAATCCATTTAAATCTAATTTAGATATAGGTGTTTTTAACTTTTCCTCTATATATGATATAGCTTTCATTCCGTATCTAAAATTTCTTGTTTTGTCTAATTCTATTGGTGTATACATTTTTATTCCTCCTAAATTTATATAATTTATTTTTATTCTAATGTTAAAGTTGGTTTTCCAGATACTTTAATTGTTGCTCCAAAGCTAATTAAATCTTCTAAACTTGCACCTGTAGAGAATCCTGTAACAACTCCTTTAAATGCCCATTTAGCACCTATACTCTCTGGGAACTCTATTGCAAAATCTTGAACATCTCCTGTTTCAAATGCATCATACATCTTTTTTTGTCCATTACTTGAATTTATTTCTAGATATCCACTTAAGCTGACTTCTCCTGCATCTTTGAAGCCGCCTATGAATTCTCTATATCCACCATCACTCTCTAAAGTGGTATTGTCTAATGTATCAGCACTTAATTCTATTCCACCTATTTCAGTTAATCCACCTATTTTAGTTGCACTAACATCTTTTCCTATTTTTAAAACTGTTCCTAAACTTCTTGTAGCCATGTGTTTTGTTCCTCCTTGTAATAAATCGTAAAAGGTATAATACCTCTTTGTAATTTTAATTGTTCTTCATAACTTTCTGATATATCTGAAAGAGTTATATCTTGAATATATAAATTTTCTTTTCCTATTCTAGTTAATGGAAACTTATTGATTATATTTTCAATTTTTTTAGTTATATTTTTCATTTCTGAATATGAGTTACATAAAACATTGAGAATTAAGTAACATTCTCTATCTTTTGTTACTCCATCTAAATCTTTTAAATATTTATTGTTTGATATATAAACTAAATATGGTGCTTTTTGACCTTCTGGAGCATTTGTAGGAAATATTTTATTTTCTAACTCATTAATTTTATTTAATTCATATCTCAAAGCTTGCTCTATCATTTTCCACCTAATGCCTTATCTATATTTTTGCTCATTTCATCAACTATTTTTTTAGTTATGGCTTTGTTATTATCTTCCATAGCTTTTTTCATAAAGTGATATCCAGGTATGTATCTTCCATTTTTAGCAAAAAAACCATATTCTTGTGATGCTGGATAATATCCTGTAACCTTTCCATCTTTATTCTTTTTCTGAAATACATTATTTTTACTTCTATCAAAAACTACTTGATAAACTTTTTTACCTTTAGTTCTAGATTTTTCACCTATTAATTTCATTCCACCTTTTAACTGACCAGTATCACCTTCAGGTGCATTTTTTCTAGCACTTTTAAGAGCTATATTCATACCTTTTTTAGATGCTGGAGTTACACATTTTTGAGGAACTTGTCCTAATTTTTTAATGGATTTTTGTAATTCCTTCATTCCTTCTATTCTGAAATTAGCCATTATATCAACTCCTTACACAAGAGCTGTAACTCTATATTCTTTTCTTGAAAATTTATTGGTGGTGATATAATCTGAAAATATCTATCACCAAATTTAATTCTCATATTTGAGGTTAATCCTTTGATATATCTTATTTTAACTTTATGAGTTATCTCGCTATTTACTGTTTCTGCTGAAAAAAATTCTTTTCCACTAATCGGATATATACCTGCTCTAACAACAGCAACATCAATCCAATTTTCATTTGTATTAATTTCGATTTCTCCATATTCATTCTGATTATTATTAGGTCTTTGAATTACTATTCTATGTCTTAATTCACCTGGATTAATTCTATATCTACTCATATATTCACCTACAATAAATTAACTGAATGCATATCTAATATATTTGCAATTACAGTATTTGCTTTATTATCTTGAACTGAAAATACTCTATTATCATACATTTCATTACATAGAACCATTAAAGCTATCGTTAAATCTTCTTTTTTATCCACTTGCTCATCATTTAATCCGGTATAACTTTTTATATAGCTCTTTGCAGCTACTAGTATATTTTCAAATATATCATCATCAAAATTATGCTCAACGTTTGCATATTCTTTTAATTCATCAATAGTTACTTCGCTAATCTTCATTAGCTTCCACCTTCTTTTCGCCTGTTTTTACTTCTTCTACATAACCACAAGAGAGAAGATCATCAAGTATATATTTATCGTTGCACTCTTTTACTTCTCCTTTATGCATAGAAAAAGCACCAGCAAAACTTACTAATGCTTTTACCTTCATATGTTCACCTCAATTAAGCTCCCATTACTAATGCAGAAATTTTTTGTTCATTTTCTATCTTAGAATCTAATTCAACCCATCCAACTACACCAAGAGCATGTTGAGTAGCATATTTCTCTCTTAAAACTTCTATATTTACATCTTCACTTAGCTTAACAGCTAGTCCAGACATATCACCATAGTAAATAGCAGTCTTTTCAGAACTCATTGCATCCATGTTTTCAGAAGTATAAACATCTTTTCCTAATAAAGTGTATCCCCATTTAGCTGATACATCTTTATTTAATAAGTAATTTCCATCGTTATCTTTTAATTTTCTTATAGCTGTTCTAGTAGATTTATTCATTATCCATATTGCTCCTGCTTGATAAATATCTGGAACCATTTCTTGTACATCTATTAATTCATCACTTGTTAAAGCATTAGAACTTGCAGCAGTTACTTTTTGTTTAACTGTACTTAATCCAGTTACTTTACTTGGTGTTCCTTTTAATAATTCTTTTTCAATAAATATAGCAATACTTTCAGCCATAGCAGTTATAACAAAAGATACTAAATCAAAATCAGAGTTATTTACTAATGATTTTGATACTTTTGTTAATGCACCTGCTAAGTATCCTTTTAATTCTATATTTAAGAATTTGCCAGAACTTGATTCTAAATCTGTAAACTCTGTTGCATATGCTGTTGTAATTGCTGATGAAGATTCATCATAGTATGGTATTGTTAAATCTCCTTTTACATTGTATCTAGTAGCTAATTGATATATAGGTGATATATCATGTACCTTTTTTATTATTTTTTGGGCAATTGTCTTTGGAATAACTGCTCCATTATCACCCACAGCTAAATTAGTTGTTCTTGTTTCAACAACTCCTCTTATATAATTTGCAAATGCTCTTTCTTCTGATTCAAGACCTTCTTCTTCTGCATTTTTCTTAGCAGGAATCTTATTAAAAGCTCTCTGTTCATCTATAGCTGAAAGAGTCTTATCTATTTTAGATATTTCTTTTTTGATTTCATCATATCTAGTTTCTTCTTCATCTGTTAATGTTCTTGTTTCAGCTTCTGCAGATTCTACTATATTAGTCATTTCATTTACTAACTCTGTTCTTTGTTCTTCTAATGCTTTACCATCTATTGGTAATGTTCTAAATTCTGCTATTTTTATTATCATTGTGATTTATCCTCCTTAAATTTAAGTAAAATAAAAAAGTCTTATATTAAGACTTTTTAAATGTTTCTATTTCTTTTTTATATTTGCTATAATCAATGTTTGTTCTTTTTTCTTTATTTTTAGATTCATCTATTGTTATAGCTTTAAAATCAGTTACTCTATTCTCAGTTAATACTTCTTTATCATCTCTCATTTCAATAGATGTAGCTGAATATGCTGGATTTCTGGTATCATCAACTATAGTTACTTCAAATAAATCCAACTCTTCTACAGTTCTTTTTTCATAACCATTTTCTACTGTTTCCCAGTTGTCTTTTTCTGCATAAAATCCAAAGCTCCATCCTCTTAATTGTTTGTTTTTAGCTTTTTCAATTACATCTGGATCTGTTACAGTACATATTGCTCTTAATCCAATATTATCTTCAAATAACTCAAGATTTCCTTCTGAAGTAGAACCAAGTTTTCTATTTTTATCATGATTTAATAATAAATCAACATTAGATCTTCTTTCTAAACTCCTTTGAAATGCTCCAGGTTTTATTTTTTCAACAAACCTTCCTTTTACAGAAGGAATTGGCTTACTTTCCCTATCAACAGCATTTACATATCCATCAAGTATTACACTATCATTACGAATCTCTATTCTCATTAGTATCACCCCCTTTCATATCTGATGTTTTATCAGTATTTGGAGTGTATACTTTTCCTGTTTTAGTATTATAAAGAACATCATTTAACCCTAATAAGATAATATCTTCAAATAATTCCAGAGGTTCTAAATCTTCTTTATATCTTATATCATTTACACCCATTATCTTATTCTTAATTGCTATTTCATAAGCTTTAAATCTCTTCTCTATATCACCTTTTAATAACTCATTCGCATCATACCCAAAATAAAAAGACTTCTTCTCTTTTTCTAGAAGTAAGTCTCTATTTATACTTGCCATTAAGTTATTAAGTAGTGGTAATATAGCCATTTTAAACATTTTATCAAAGTCACCTTCATTGGCTTTACCATCTCCACTTATTATACTTGGTGGAATATTCAATATTTTGCAAATTTCTGAACCATTAGTTATTTTATTTTCATTTAACTGTAATTCTGTTGGAGTTGCTTGACTTTCTTTAAATTGTAATCCTTTATTAAGCACTATACAATTTTCAGTATTATTAGAGTACATATTTCTCCATTGCTCTTTTAAATTAAGCATTGCCTCAAGTGTTAATTTTGAATCAGATTCAATAAATCCTTTTTTATTTCCTCCAGTTTTACTTAGTATATTCTCATATTTAAGCGAATTATAAATAACAGAAAGTAATATAATATTTTCTTCTATTATTCCATAGCCAGTACAACCATTATCTGTATGCCTTAATAATTTAATAAAATCATAAGGTTTATATATATGACCATGTACTAATACATCATAATTTTTGAAAATTGGATCTGAATTTCTATTTATACTTAAATTACTCTCCTTAACATAATGTAAACTTTTAAAGTTACCTCTTTCTTTATTTATGTATATATATCCATTTCCCATTAGCAAATAATCTATAACAAAAGCCTTTTTCATTTCAAATGATGTAAGTGTATCTCCTGTCTCTTCATTCAAGAGTTTAAGCCTTATATCGTCTTTTATTTCTATTATTTTTCCATTCTCTTCTTTATAAAGCTTAATAGGTATACTTGCAACTAATGATGATATTAACTCTACACATCCTGCTAAGGTTGGAATATTTAAAGCTTCTGTTCTAGTTATGCTATCCTCAATCAATCCTGCTGCTAGCAATAAATCTTTTAAATTAGTATCCTCTTGCTCTAAAATTGACCGATTTTCTTTTTTATTTTTCCAAAATTTCAAGTTCATCATTTCACCTCATTTCTATATAACTTGGATAGTGAAATCACTTCCATTCAACTGTTCTTGTTGTAATAAATAAGTTGCATTTATTAATGCTACAACCATATCCACTTTTCCAGAAGATTTTTTCTTATTAACGTATTTATTCAAATTTGTATCTTCTGTACATCTAGCATTTTGAAAATTAATCTCTAACATTAAATTTTCATCATAACTAAAGTTTTTACTCAATATACATTCTTTTAATAATTTAGTTGGCATATGTAATACTGAACTATGTTGCTTAATTTCAACACATTCATATCCATCATTCTCTAACTTTTGAACTGTACTTAAAGCATTATATCGGTCATATCCTATCTGAGCTATCTCTACTCCATATACATCTTCTAACTCAAGTATTTTCTTTTCAATAAAACTATAGTCTATTACTTCATCTCCACAATCAAAGCATACTCCATCTCTTATGAGTTTTTTATAATTTACGTTTTCTCTTTTGCTTTTTAACTCAAGTTTGTCACTAGGAATAAATCCCCAAACCTTTGCATATATATTGCCTTCATATTCTGTTACCATCGCAACAGAAGTATTATCATCTGATTGTGATAAATCGACTCCTAGATATACTTTTTTACCCTTCCAAAACTTAAGATTTTCTATTGATTTACACTCTCTAACTTTAGTAACTTCTATATATCCTTCTACTCCAAGACCTTTGTATTTTATATTATTATGTTTACAAAGATAATTTTCTCTTTTATTTTCATATAAAATAGCCATAGTTCTCATTTCTGTTATTGCATCAAATATATATTGATTTTTTACAGATACAGGGTTACTCTGATATATTACTAAATCTTCTGTTTGCCATAGATCATTGACTAGGAATTCACTATCTGGTTCATACAATAAAGAAAATCTTCTTTTATTATCTATTAATCCATCTAGTACTTTCTTAGATATATCAATTTCATCTATCATTGCATTATTATCATTTGGATATTGAGTACTAATTATTATTCCAAGCTTGTTAAATAAAGTTATTTGTGATGATCTCATGGCTTCTATTGGATAACTGTCCATTGCTCCTGCTTCATCAGCCAAAAAAGCATTTGCTAACTTTCCATCCATACGGTCTTCACTATATGCAAGTGGTATGTATTCACTATCAGTTAATAAACATCTTATTTCACTTCTAAGGACTTTAAATACATCATCTTCTGCTAATAAGGGACTAACTTTTATTATTTTTCTTATAGCTATTTTTAACTCAGATGATAATTTCAAATCTGGTGCAACAGAAAAGAAACGTGAAAATGGCTTATCTGTAATTAATAAGAGTATAAAAATAACTGCACTATTAAAAGTCTTAAAATTTTTACGACTTATTTCTAGTACAGCTGTTATGTAATATCTTATATCTTTATTTTCATCATTTCTCATTTTTGTGCATAATGTTGCAACTATTAAAAACCATGCATAATCTTCTAAACCTTCATTCATAGGACACATTAAATCTGGATGGACCATTAATCCTAATATTCTATTTATCTTATTTAATTCTTTTTCATCTACATATGCATCTTCATCTATACCATCAGCTTTTTTTATCCAGTCTTGAGCTTGTTTTTTTACATAGATAGGAACTTTTTTGTTATCATCAGATATGCACCATTTAGCATATTTATAAGCTTTACTATCTTTAATCTCCATTTATAGCCCTCAGTAATTTTTCTTTACTAGATTCATTATCAACCTTTTTAGGTATACTTCTAAGTGCTGATGTTATAGTCATTACATTTTCTTTTTCTATATCAAGAAGCATTTTTCTTTTTGTCTGTAGTTGTTTATCTATTGCAATCATAGTACTTGATAATGAAGCAATTTCAGAAGTAAATTTCCTTAGTTCTTTAGCTTTGTCTAATTCTTCTAATTCATCTACTACAGAATAAAATGTATCTTTTAATTCTTCAATTAAATTATAAATTTCAACTTTTTTCTTTTCAAAATCATCACATTCAGCTTGTAATAAACAATACCTATTTATCACTGGTTCATAAATAGCATCATTTTTCCCTATATTTTTAAGTAGTTTATTTACCCTTAAAAATTCTTTATGTGCTATTGGATTTTTTTTTACTTCAGGTCGTTCTCTTATAGCTACACCAGTAGCTAAAGCAGCTTCCCCTTCTTCTCTTAATTTAAGTTCTTTTTTAGTTCGATGTGACTTTTTTTCACTTTTTAAAACCGAGAAAGGTTTCGGTGGTGTAGGCATAATAAATAGACCTCCTTTCAAAAAATACATTTAAAAGCTGATGTGGGAATATTTTATTTACAGAGGTAGACACGTGGTGTTCCTAGGACCTTCTAGAAAATCTCTGATACCCCGGGGGTATATATTTAAATATTTTCAGCTTCTTCTTGAGCTTTTACAATAGATAGTAGTTCATCTCTTGGTATAGTTCCTTGTTCAGCTAGTTCATGGTGATACTCACATAGAGTTATTAGATTAGTATCTTCTAATCTTAAGTCATAACTTTCTTTAATAGGTACTATATGATGAACTTCTAAATTATTATAATTATATTTATTTATTGTATTGTATAACTTCCTTATACATATCTGACATAAGTGTTTATCTCTTCTCCTTATATCATCCCTTTTCTTTTGCCATGATCTTGTCCATCTAAACTTATCAGCTTCACTTGTTTTATATTTATTATTCTTAGGCTTCATAGGACATATGAATTCTTTTTTATGTATTCTTCCACAATATATAATAAGTTTTTGTTGAAGATATTTTTTTACCATTGTACTCATTCCAGCATTGTATTCTTACAGAATAATTTAGTTTTTTTGTATCAGTCCATTTAAACGCTACTTTCTTAACAAGTTTTGTATC
>NZ_JANKBY010000309.1:0-4324 GCF_024621905.1 Terrisporobacter muris | reverse complement strand
TATATACTTGTCCTTTTGGCGTTAAATATACCACCCTAGGATTTGTTATATTGTGAGTATCTACAATATGCTTATATGTGTCATATATAGGTTGAGGAGTCATTAACATTCCTGCCCCTCCACCAAACTTGCTACTACCATGTTTATTATGAATTCATCAATTCTAAGGGCTGAATTTACTAAAAATCCTATTAATACAACTGGTATTACAACAAATACTAAAATGTTCGTTCTTTTCTTTAATCTATATCCTATTGCTCCTAGCATATATCCCAGTGAAAATAACATTAAACCACTTATAAACCTACTAAATATAGCTTTTATAAACCACATAAAAATTATATCTGGATTTTTCATTTCCATATCAGCTATTTGTATCCGCATAGGGATATCACCAATTAAAGTTACTTCTTTATGTGTAATTACTTCTGTTAATATTTTTAAGCCAACTTCTAAAGTGGTTGAAAATACAACCATAAATGAAGACATTATTATAGCCCATACAGCAAAAGCCTTTAATAAATTTTTTCTGTCTCCTTTTATACTAATGGCACCAGAAAAATTCCTTAATATAAACATAATACCAGCAATAAAGCAAAACATACTGCTAAAAGCAGTTGCTTGACTATACATATTTATAGTTCTATCAAAACCTGGTTCCAACGCCATATATATATTAGATACAGCTGTAAGTCCTTGATTTATAAGTATTATAATTGAAAGTATTAATATCATTTGTAAAGAATCTCTTTTTATAAAATTAAAATACGGATTATTTCTCATATAAAGCCTCCTCTTTTTTATTCATGTTTATAAATAAATCTTGGAGACTCATTTTATCTAACTCTATGTCTGAGTTTTCTATTATACTTAAATCTTCATCATTCAAATCTCCATAATAAGCACACATTTTGTTATTTCCAAAAACTTTTACTAAAATCATTTCTGGTAAGATTGATAATTTATTTAAATCTTCTCTTTTTCCACTTATATAATAAGATCTTTCTTTTAATTCATCTATGTAATCATTTACTTTTATTTTTCTATCTGCAATCATTATTACTTTTTCTAAAAGCTCTTCTACTTCATTTATTAAATGAGTTGAGATAATAATAGTTCTGTTTTTATTCATATAAGATTCTAATAATATGTTATAAAACTCTTGTCTATTAACTGCATCTAACCCTATGGTCGGCTCATCAAAAATAGTTATTGGTGCATTAGAACAAATTCCAATATAAATATTAATATTTGTATAATTAGTAAATTTTTCACTAGATACATTTAAATTTTTTCTGCTATAAACGTTTTCTAAAGTATAGTATCCTTCTTCAACAATATCACTTTCCATTTCACTCGCCATCTAGGAGTACCTAACTCAAAAATTAATATACACGCTATTATTAAACTACTTAATATCCTTTTAAAATCTTTCCCCATACATTCCCTCCTAATAATATTTTCAGAACTATTTGTAACTTTTTGTCACCTTAATAATAGTTCAATTTCTAATTAGTGTCGATATTGTAATTATTTATTTTAAAGGATATCAATAAAAATAAAGCACCCTTAAAGATGCTTTATTTTTATTAATATCCTTTTTCTATTTCAACTTTATTATCTGGTTCTTTATTAGAAGTAAACTTTTTCAAATTATTATAAAACAAATTAAAACTTCTTAAAGAGTTTTGCTCTGATACCCATGAATTATGAGGTGTTATTATTATATTATCCAAGTCCCATAACTTACTATCTTCACATAAAGGCTCTTCTTGAAAAACATCTAGAGCTATGCCTCTAAGCTTATGAGCATATTCTATTAAATCATCTTCATCTACAATTTTTCCTCTTCCAACATTAACAAATGATGATCCTTCTTTCATAAGTTTAAACTTTGATTTATCAATAAGTTTATATGTTTGTTTCGTTGACGGAATAGTACTTATTACTATATCGCAATTTATAAATACTTCATCCATATCTGATGTTGAAAAACATTTATCAAAATATTTTACACTTCTACCATCTGTATTACATCCCCATATTTCTACACCAAAAGCTTTTAATCGCTTTGCACCTTCCAATGCTATAGTTCCAGTTCCTAAAAAACCAATTTTTTTCCCATAAATTTCAGAAACACTATAGTCACATGTCCATCGTTTTTTATATTGCTTATTATAAAACGCTTTAGTATTTTTATATATTTGCAAAACTGTAGATACAATCCATTCTGCAATAGGAATGCTATATCCACCTTTGTTATTACATAAAATAATATTTCTATCCATGATTTTATCTATTGGAACCTGATCAAATCCTGTACTGCCTAACTGTATGTACTTTAAATTTTTCATTTTTGAGATATCTAATTTTTCAAATGAATTATAAGTTACTAATATATCTATAGATTCTAACTCTTCATCTGTCATTTTATCTAAAGTAGATTTTTTACCTTCACTATTAAAGGTAACCTCATATCCTAAATCCCTTATTCTATCAAATTCTTCTTCACTAAACTTAAGTGTAAATAATACTTTAATAGCAATCCATCTCCTTTCAACTGAACTAAAAATTTCTGTACCTTTATAATATATTCTACACATTAAAAAAAATCACCTTTATAACACAATTAAAAAATCCTTCAAAAATATTTTTGAAGGATTGATCTATGTGAACAAATAAATACAAATTAAATTATAATTAATATTTGTTTGTTACATTTATTTTGTCCATTTTAATGATGATTATGTTATTTCAACATTTAGTGATTTAAAGTTTGACCCGACTTTAAAGCCTTTCTTTCTTGGATTAAATTGTAAACTAATTTATTTAAAGTCCAGTCTATAGTTGTATCTGTCACCACTGCACTCATAGGTCTAGTAATTTTCATTTTCTTTAAACTGTCTAAGAATCCATTAATTTTTAATTGAGCAATATTATTAAAAATTATGGCTTTATTTGTCCAAACTTCTTCATTGTCATCAGACATATTATCGTTCAGTATATCTTTTATAGTAGTTTTTCCATTTTTACTATCTACAAAAATACAATCTTTTATTCCTACTAATCTTCCTATATTTTTAATCATGCTTGATTCTTTTTTATTAAAATTAACTATAATTATGCAACTTCTATCATGAATATTGCTTATTGAACTTTGGTTTAATTTTTCAAATGACATTGTTCCTCCTATTTTATGTAGCTTCTACGCTAATTTTACCAGATTCCATTTTTTTATCCATTCTATAGTGTGAGTATATAGTGAAAATTCCACTTAATATTAATATTAAATAATACATAAATCCACCATATAAGAATACAGCATATCCTAGCAATGTTTGTGGGAATACTCGCTTAAATATAGTAAAGAAAGCTAACTCATTAGCTCCAATATTCCCCGGAGTTGGTATTGGTGATATAGCCATATATAAATATACTTGTAGAGTCATTAAATAAATAAAGCTATGTCCGTTTAAGTTAAATGCTTTATATATCCAATAAGCAACACTAAAATAACAAGATATCTGTATTATAGTTAGGCTTACAGTAATAATAAGTAATTTTTTATTTTTCATAAAAAATTTAATAGACTCTGTATATTCTTCTATAAATGAATCTATTTTTTCTTCCTTAGATTCTAAAAATTTAAATAATTTAAATTTTAATAAATATCTTACAACTTTGTGACCTATTTCCTTTATTTTTGATGTATTTATAATTGCTAAAAATCCGATTATAAATGTAAACAAATTTACTGCCAACCCTAACATCACAAAAGGCATAACAGTTCTCAAATCATACTTTAATTTATTTGCATTCATAAAAATGAATATTGTGCAATAAATTGTAATTACTACTTGATAAAGTATAGTTTTATTAGTTATTATTCCCGTTGCCTTACTTAGTGGCACTTTATATTTACTTAGTACATATATTTGAATAGGTTGACTACCAGATGCAAATGGAGTTACTAAGTTATAATAAAACCCCATTATAGCTAGTTTAAAACCTACAAATGAACTCTTCAATTTATGTTGTTCATTAATTATTATTTGCAATATTATCCCCTCAAGAATAATATAAAGCAAAATTACTACTCCTCCAACTAATAAATACTCCTTTTTTACCATAGCAATAACACTAGACAACATACTTATGTCTAAACTTTTTAAAACTAGATATATAGTTATTACCATTAAACATAGTAAAAATACATATCTTAGGAAAGTTTTCTTTTTTTTATTATCCATAGTTATCTCCCAATTTTTTGTTTTTTATATTATAAGTATACAACATAATTATAAAATAATAATATTAAGATTTT
>NZ_JANKBY010000308.1:0-4357 GCF_024621905.1 Terrisporobacter muris | reverse complement strand
CTATCTGTTAATCAAAGGGGTACAAAATCAATTATTTTTATGGTATATTATATCTTATTGTTTAAAATAATGAAGACATTTAAGACAGTTAGGAAAGGAAATACCACATGGAAATACTAAGATTTAAAGATGAAGAATTTAATTTAGAAAGTTTTATACATTACTACAATGATAATATAGAAGAACTACTTTCAGAGTATCCTCACTATATATCAAGAGTTTGTTTAGTAGATAGAGACTATATGGATGTAATTGTGTTTGATGAGGATTATGAAAATTTAAGTGATGCGAAAGATTATGCAGATTTGTTAAAAGAAGGAGAGTATGCACTTCATTTTGTTATAGGGAAAACTTATGAAGGAGCAGAGAAGATAGAACTTCTTAATGGTCAGACATACGGACTGAATCACTATATGGAAGATATATATGAAGATGAAAATACAATAAGAGATATAGGTGATTTAAGCTTAAACGTGGATAATCTTATAGGATTATTATTCGATTTAGAAGATGATGAAATAGTAGTTCACCCAGTAGATTTTGAACATGGTGGAGAAATATCACAACCAAGAATAAGAAAAGTAGACTACTGCGGAGATATGGAAGAAATTTTAATAAATATTTTAGATGAGTTTTTAATAAAATAAATTCTTGGAGAACAGTTTTATTATTAAACAGAATATATTTAAAGATGAGCTATATCACGATAATTTTTAATTATCTGTGAATAGCTCATTATAGTATTTAAAATAAATTATGCATTTTCCACTTTCCACCTATTAAAGACATGGCATAAGCAAAAGGTTTGATATTTACTTCATTATCCGTACAGGATTTTACTTGTTTCATTTCACACTCTCCTTTTAGATATCATCTTACAAAAAAGTGCATACTATCATTATTTTTCATTTGTTATATAATTAAATATATAAATAGCACAAGGAAATATTTTCTTTAGTGCCCATTGATAAGGTTACTAAATTATATTAATGAATTAAAAAGGGGGATATTATGAAGAAAGAAATAGAAGTATTTGATTATGCAAGTGAAATTATAAAAGCCGTTAATGAAGGTGTTTTACTAACAACAAAAGCAGATGATAAAGTTAACTCTATGACAATTTCATGGGGAACATTAATATTTACAGTTTTCGTAAGAGAAAATCGCTTCACTAAACAACAACTTGAAAAAAATCCCGAGTTTACTATAAACATACCAATAGGTGAGTTTAATAAAAAGATATTAGGTGTATGTGGTACAAAATCAGGTCATGCAACTGATAAAATTAAAGAACTTGATTTATCACTAGAATCACCAAATGTTATTTCAGTTCCAGGAATAAAAGAACTTCCTCTAACTCTTGAATGTAGGGTTATATATAAACAAAAACAAGATGAAAAAGAGGTTACAGAAGAAAATAAAAATAAATTCTATCCACAAGATGTAGAGAGTTCATTCCATGGATCAAATAGAGACTATCACACAGCTTACTATGGAGAAATTGTAAGTGCATATATTATAGAGTAATATGTTTTAAAGTTAATGCTACAACAGAAGAATACAATAAATTTTACAAAGATTATGCTAGTAATCTTAAGAATGTGATTTATGATTTTATACAAAAAAGGGCTTAACACTATTTTTGGTGAAAAAGCCCTTTTACTTATTTTATTCCCAAAACAAAATTAAAAATCTTAATTTTATTTAATACTTCATAAACTAAAAATGTTAAAACGGTAGAAATAATAATTATTAATGCAATAGATAAAGTAGTTGATTTAACTGTAGGTATAATTAAACATGCAAGTATCAATAAAATTGGTTGATGTATAATGTAAATTGGAAATGCACATTTATTTAAATATTTTAAAACTTTATTGCTTTTATTTAAATAAATACTACTAAAGCCAATTACTGTACAAATTGCACATATTAAAACTCCATTTTTTAAAAAGCTATCAATAATCCATAAAGTAGCATTAATTTCTTCTGGTCTAAATTTTAATGTATAAACAACTCCACAAATTGCAAAAGAAATAAGTGTAATTAAATACTTATAACGATTTCCTATTAATCTTTCCAAAAGCATATTATCTTCATAAACAATATAACCTAGTAAGAAAATCAATAAACATGCCAATATACTTTTTCCCATTATACTTGGGAATAAATCGCTACATACTCCAAGAGCTAATAAAAGTGGAAAACTAAATTTGCTATGCAAAGATTTTCTTAGAGAATAAATAATACTTATACCTTTTTCCTTTTTGAATACTATAAATAAGATAATTCCTCCTAAAATAGAAACAACAAATAAATAAAGTATAAACCATAAATGTGCAGGAGTAAAAGCACCATCAAATCCTGTAAAGTCTGTTACATTTGAAAAAAAGAAATCTAAATGACTAAAATAATTTAAATTTCCCTCGCCTCGCCAAACCCTTGCCAGATAAGTTTGTGGTGGAACTAAAAATATAATACCAAATAAAAGTGGTATAAGAAGCTTTTTAATTCTTTCTATTATATATTCCTTCATATTTCTACGCTCAAAAGAAAAATATGTGGAAGCTCCCGCAAGGAAAAATAACATGGGCATATACCAAGTAAATAATAATAAAATAATTAAATCAGCAAAAAAATTTTTTTCTTGTGAAATAATATAAAAGTCACCAAATTGGCAGAAAATAGCACAAGTATGATAAACAAAGAGCATTAATATACTTATGTTTCTAATCCAGTCTATTTCGTATCTTCTCATTTTACCCTCCGATTTCATACTAAGATTCTAATATAATTATATTAGCTATTTAACTTTATCATAAATTAAGTAATAAGTATGTAAAATAAATTAAAAAAATCATAAGTAATGGTGATAAAATTTAATATTATTAAATTTTTTTTGATATATTGTATACAATATATTGACATAACTGTAAAATATTACTACAATTATTACAATAATCAGAATTTTCAAAGGAGGAAATTGAAATGAACAAAAAAAGCAAAGATATAGCCGTAGTTGGATTCGCACTATTTTCCATGTTCTTTGGAGCAGGAAATTTACTGTTTCCTCCATACTTAGGACTTATATCTGGAGGGCATTGGTTAACGTCTCTAGCAGGATTTGTTTTAGCCGATGTAGGTTTAGCATTACTTGTAATAACAGCAGCAGCAAAATGTGGGGGAGAGTTAGATACAGTTTTATCTAGAGCCGGAAATAATATGGCCAAGTTTGTAGGTATAGCATCTGTACTATGTATAGGTCCACTTTTAGCAATACCAAGAACTGCTGCAACAACGTTTGAAATGGGAATATCACCTATAATTGGTGAAACAGGAAGTATTATTCCTATTATAGTTTCTGTAGTATTTTTCTTACTTACATTAATTTTAACTATTAAACCATCAAAGGTGGTTGATATAATAGGAAAAGTTTTAACACCAGCACTTTTAATAGCATTAGGAATACTTATAGTTATAGGAATTATATCTCCAATAGGAGTAATTAGTGAAAATGCACTTATAGATAAAAGTTTATTTTCAGAGGGTGTTTCTCAAGGATATTTAACAATGGATGCTCTAGGAGCTGCTGCACTAGCCACAGTAATCATAGCATCTATAGGAGAAAGAGGATATAACAACCCTAAAGATAAGGTGAAAATAACTGTTCAATCAGGGTTAGTAGCAGGACTTGCTTTAACTTTAGTTTATGGAGGTTTGACTTTCTTAGGATCAATGTTATCTTCTACTTATGGAATAGATACTCCTCAAGCATCATTAATGGTTGTTATAACAAACTCATTACTTGGATATCCAGGAAAAATTGTTTTAGGTGTAATAGTAACACTTGCATGCTTAACAACTTCTATAGGACTTACTTCAGCAGCTGCTAAGTATTTTTCAAGTATAAGTAATAATAAAATAAAATACGAAACAATAGTAATAGCAATATGTATATTTAGTGCTGTAGTATCAAACTTTGGAGTAAGTACAATAATTAAGTTTTCAGCTCCAGTTTTAGAAATAGTTTATCCAGTACTTATAGCTTTAGTTGTTATGACTTTACTTGGAGATCACATTAGAAATGATAATGCATTTAAAGGAGCAGCATATGTTACTTTAGTTATAAGTCTTTTAAGTGTTGGAAGTAATTTACTTTCATTAAAACAAATATCAGATCTATTAAGTTTATTACCTTTTGCATCAATAGGATTTAACTGGATAGTACCTGCAATAATAGGAGCAGTTGTAGGCGGGTTAATTAAGGGTAAAAATAACAATAAAGCTAGCATATCTAAAGGAGCATAAAAGCAATTAGAAAATAAGTTAATCTTTTGTTATATAGCAGAAGCTGGAA
>NZ_JANKBY010000307.1:0-4363 GCF_024621905.1 Terrisporobacter muris | reverse complement strand
TAAACTTATAAATAGATTCCATTCTAATGTCCCCCAAATATTGTAATTATTTAAATTTTATCATAGTAGTTTTAATTTATATATTTACAATATATTACAATATTTTGATTATTTATTAATCACTTCGTTAAAATACATATTTGTAAACAAAAAAGATTACCTAACTTAGAAGTTTCCTTAGGCAATCTGTTCTTTTCTAAATATAATTTTTATATACTTTCCATACTATCATTATTATTGGGTTGTGTACTTTCATTGTTATCTGATTGATTTGGTAATGTCATTCCATTGCCTCTTCCTCCACCACCTTTTCCAGGTTGAGTCCTGTTATCATTACTTGATGCACCATCTTGAGTTATATTCGTTATAACCTCTGAAATTTTACTACTTCCTACTTCACTTCCTTTAGTATAGCTTCCTCCTGAATATAATCCATCTTTTTCTTCTCCGCTACAAGATCCCCCTATATAGACTTTATATGTTTCATTTGATTTTATATTTGAGGTGCATATAACTACTGATGAGTAAATTTTAGTAGGTGCAAAAGTAACCACATCATCATCTTCTTCTGACTCTACCCTTATTAAAGTATTTGCTTCTTGAGAGGTTAAGCTTATGTTTATAGTATTTAGTTTAGATGAAGAACTTGGAGTTTGAACCATTCCTAAACTTCCTGCTGCAATTAAAGTTCCTCCACTCATGTTAAACTCACCATCATAGTCTAGTGCTCCATTACCCCCATTAGTAGGACCATTTACTATAGCAGTTCCTCCTGTAATTGTAAAGTTCCCATTAGCGTCTAAACCATCTCCATCAGCATCTATAACTAAGTATCCACCATTTATTGATGCTGTTCCACTCGTTGTTGACTGCATACCATTTTGTCCTGGTCTTCCATTTGTGGATGATCCATCTGCTCCACCGGCTGCATTCAGACCATCATCGCTAGCTACCACGTGTATATTTCCATCATTTATAGTTATATCTGTGCCTTCTATGCCTTCATAAGACTTATTTATATTTAAAATTCCTCCGTTTATCTCTAACTCAGCATCTGCATGTAATCCGTCATCTCCTGAAGATATTTCTATTTCACCATTATTAATTAATAATTTATCGTTAGAGTGAATTGAGTCATCAGAAGAATCTATATTAATTTTTCCATCATCTAATTGTATTATAGAACTTGCTTTAATTGCTTTTGCACTAGTACTGTCTTCTGTATTTTCAGTAGATGTATTGTTTTGAATAGGCTCACCAGGTCTTACTGGTTGCTGACCACCCCATTGTCCCCATCCATCTTTGTTACTACTATTTGCACTACCTCCACCAGTTGAAATTTCTATATTTCCACCTGCTATTAATAAGTTAGTTTCAGCTTGTACACCGTCTTGATCTGCTGTAATTTTTATTGTTCCTCCTTCTAAGGAAACATAACCTTTGTCTTCTTCCTCTGCGTTATATGCTTGTATACCATCTCCACCAGAATCTATAGTTAACGTTCCACCTCTAACTACAACAGAGTCTTTTCCTTTGATTCCATCTCCTACGGATTTAACACTTATTTTCCCACTTTCTATCATTAAATCATCTTTACTGACAATACCTTTATCGTAATTAGCATTAACCTCCAATGATCCATTTCCTATAAAAGTAAGGTCTTCTTTACTAAATATTGCTGCATCCGGATTATTTTCTGATTCATCATATGATTCACTATCTGTGATTTTATTTTCACTATTTTCTCCTAGAGCAAATACTGTCTTTTTTGAACTTAATATTTGAATTGGTGAGCTATTTTTACAAGTAATATCCACACCATCTAAAAGAATATATGTCTTCTTCTCTTTATCTGTATTTACTATAATCTGTCCATCACTTAATTTTCCACTAATGCTATAAGTTCCTGCCGTATTTATAGTAATAATATTTCCATCAACTTTTATACCACTACCATCCACTGTAGTATTATTATCAATTAGTTTTATATAGGTATCTATATCCTCTATTGTTTCCACTTCTTCACTTGATTGACTTAATAATGTTGTTGCATTTTCGTTGGTCGCTGTACTAGCATTTGTTCTGCTACTTGTACTTTCTTTAGATGTATTATCACTTTTATTTGAACATGCCGTCATACTTACACATAATGAAAAGACTGATAATATTGATATTAATTTTTTATTCATAGGTTCCCTCCTCTATAAAAGTCTTTCTTCTTA
The DNA here is from genome assembly GCF_024621905.1 of Terrisporobacter muris. Lineage (NCBI taxonomy): Bacteria > Bacillati > Bacillota > Clostridia > Peptostreptococcales > Peptostreptococcaceae > Terrisporobacter > Terrisporobacter muris. Next base: position 2,141 of record NZ_JANKBY010000307.1, on the reverse strand, counting down.
TGAAAAATAGTATCATTCTTATCTTAAAGTAATCTTAAATTGATATATAAAATCTAAATTTCCTTTAATGTAAAAAAGAAGGAGTTTAATCCTTCTTTCTTTGCTAATCATTAATACTTATATCTCCAGTTTTTACATTTGCTGTTATTTGACTTATTGGATTATCGCCATACTGTCCTAAAAAGTAGTCTGATGATTGTGATACATTACTAAATTTTAAACCTGTATCTATTTCACCAAAACTTTTGTTTCCCTCAAAATTAAAACTTAAATCTCTATTTATATATAAGTCTATATCTCCAACTTTTGACTTAATACTAAAATCACCCTTTAAATCTTCTATATCACAAGAAATATCTCCAACTTTAGATTCTATATTTCCTTTTCCACTAAATTTTAATATATCAATATCTCCTGTTTTACAATCTATAACTATCTCTTTTCCTTCTAATGAATTAAAATCAACATCTCCTACCTTACTGTCTATAGTAATTTTCTTTGAATTTATTTTTTGATTTCCATCGATGTCACCTGTTTTAATATTAATATCTAGTTTATTCAGATTTAAATCTGAATTAAAAGTTATATCACCGACTCTATTATTAATGGTTATATTTTCCTTATATGACTTTGGAATTTTCATTTCAACTTCTAAATAATATCCGTTAAATATTCCAAATATATTTCTACTTGATTTATTGTTAAAATCTCCAATATTTAAAGTCTGTGATCTAACTTCTGCATTTATATATTTTTTATTTTTCAATTTTTTGTTAGACTTTACAATTACTTTTATATTCTCTTCATCATTTTCAGTAATAACTAAATTACTAGTATTAAAATCTGTTTTTATATTTTTTATATCATCTATATCATCAAATTTTAATTCTTTTACCACTTTCATATTAGAAAGTGTAAATCCTCTAGTAAAAATATTATCTGAAAATGTACTTCCTCCCCATCCTTTTATGCCTATTGCTAATACTACAGCCAACAAAATTGCAACAATAGACCAAGCAATCATCCTAAATTTAATCCAATTCTTATCATTCATTAATCTATCTCCTTATATTCAAAATAAGCTCTTATTACTTTTTCTATAACTGCACCTATTATAAACATTACCCACGTTATATGCCATGCACCTGTTGTAAAACTTATTAATAAATATATTGCTGTAATTATTGCCCACATAGCACTTTCAATGGATTTTCTTACTCTTCTACTTTTATTAGTTGTACTTTTCCATTCTTTAAAGTCCTCTACTAAAGTATCATCTTGTTTTAAATATTGTGGCTTTGTCATATTGTTATAAATTAAAAGCCCTGTAGCACATGCTATTAATAAAAACATTACTACAATTCCTAAAGTTTCAAATCCAACTTCTCCAAAAACTATTACACTTACAGGGCATAATATATACATCATTACTGCTATTGCTGTAATTTTTGCATTTTTTTTCTTATCCCAGCTTTCCTTTGTAATTTGCACTGGATCTTTATCAAATAATTCATCAATACTTCCTATATTTGAAATTACTTTATTATACGCGTTTTCATCATCCATATTACTTTCCAATAAATCATAATATTTATCTAATAAGTTCGCTAAAAGCTCTTCCTTAAACTCCTCAGACTTTCTTGTTTTTGGAGTATTCTCAAACAAATCATTTACATATTCTTTTATTTTTCCTTCATAATTTCCAATCATGATATACTATCCTCCTTAAATTAAACTATCAATTATTTTTTTAGCTTCTTCCCAATCTAACTTATTTTGTTCATAAATTTGTCTTCCCATTTCAGTGATTGAATAATATCTTCTTCTAGCTCCTATTCCTTCATTTCCCCAATACGATGTAATTAACTCAGCTTTTTCTAATCTTCTAAATGCTGAGTATAATGTAGCTTCTTTTAATTCATAAAGATTATTTGTTTTTTCTTTTATTACTTTATTAATGGCATATCCATAACTATCACCTTTTATAAGTTCATTTAATATTATGGTGTCTGTATGTCCCCTTAGCAAATCTGATGTAATTGACAAGAATAGCATCTCCTTTTTCCTCATTTTACCATTATAGTAACTTTATATACTTCGCCTATCAAGGTATATATATAAATATAATATGTTTTTTCTTA
>NZ_JANKBY010000306.1:0-4372 GCF_024621905.1 Terrisporobacter muris | reverse complement strand
ATTTTTATTGCTTATTTTTTTGCATTTCATGTCGTTTTTTATCATAAAATCTGAAATATAACCACCAAATGAAATATCATATGGTAAATTTGTGTATTACTATATTTGTAATTTTATAACTCAAAAAAGTGCAGGATATACCTACACTTTTTTTTCTTTTTCATATTTAAGTTTTGTTGCCATTCCACCTCGAATGTGTCTTTCTGATTTATTCTTTTCTAAAACTCTCTTAACCTCTAAAGCTAGAGAAGGATTGATTTCTTCTAATCGTTCTGTTACATCCTTATGAATAGTACTTTTACTTACTCCAAAAGTTTTAGCTGTTTGTCTTACCGTAGTATTTTTTTCTAATATATATTTTGCTACAATAACTGCCCTTTCCTCTATATAGGATCTCACTCCCTTCCCCCCTAACATCAATATCCTTATTGATATATATGAAAAAATGGTAAAAAATATAACAGGTCCAATCAAATATGATTGAACCTGTTAAACTTTATTCTAATAAACTCATTGGATTAATAGCTGTATTATTTTTATATGCTGCTAAGTGTACATGTACCCCACTTAAACATTCTACATCACTAGTATTTCCTGCATATCCTATACATTGACCTTCTTTTATTTCATCGCCTTTGTTCACTGTAATATTCTTACTTAAACTAGAATATACAAATACAGTATCTTTATCAGATTTAACTTTTACAGACATTCCATATTCATCATCATCATATACATCTAATACTGTACCTGGAGTTAGTGATTTAACTTCTTGATTTTCATTTGCTTCTACGTCTATTGCTTTATGTATTTCCCAAACTTCTAAAGTTTCTGAATAGCTGGGTTCTTTTTCTGAGTAATTTCGTATTACTTGATTTCCTAAGTAGCTTATTTTATTATGTTCAGCTTCTTTTGCTTTTGCTAAATTTTGATCAGAATCTGTAGTAGTTGGAAGAACATCATTTTTTTCATCTTCTGTTAAATGTATTTCATCTTGGCTATTGGTTTGAGTATTCTTCGATAATAAGTTATCTACGTTTTTGTTAGTAAACCAAATTCCTCCAATTGCTATGATACAGATACATATAAATAAGGATAAATAAAAACCATCCTTTTCTAATAATTTCTTTTTCATGTTGTACCTCCAAATATATTAATACATATTCAGATTATTAACTAATAATTAATATTTATACAACATTTTTTACATTTTTTGTATATTAATACATATCTTTTATATCAGTACCTTTGAAGTAATGAAATAATATGTCATAGTATTTGTATCCTTTTTTTGCCATCCCCTCAGCGCCCCATTGACTCATTCCTACACCATGTCCATATCCTTTCACAGTGAAGTTCATTTCATCATTATTATAATTAATAGTAAAATTAGCAGAATTCAGATTCAATATCTTCCTCATGTCAGTTCCACTTATTTTGACATTTCCAACTTCAATTATTTTTACGCATCCACCATCTGTTCTATCTACTATGCTTACTTCTTTATCTAGTTTATCTAAAGATATATTAATTTGCGGATATATATTTTTTATATACTTAATAAATTTACTCTTTTTTATTGAATAAGTAGTTGAATATTTAGGTGAGTTTTCTTCATATGGACTGTCTACTGATACTAAGTATGGATATTGAGTAGAGAAAACATCTTTACTATTTTCAGTTTTACCTGAAGAAGTTGAAAAATATAAAGGTAAAATTGCCTTTTCTTCATAACTCACAATTTGACCTTTCGTATCATCTACCGCCTTTTTTACTTTAACATAATCACTTTTTATCCAGTCTTCACCCTTAATTTTTTTTAAATCATCATATGATGTATAAGCTTGACAGTGAGCTGAATTAGTACAAACTGATGAATTTTTATGGCCAGATGTGATGTTATTTTCCATCTTGTATATAACATAAGTTCTAGCAGCTATGGCTTGCGCTTTTAAAGCTTCTTCATCAAAAGTTGATGGCATTTCACTAGATAATACTCCATATAGGTATTCTTCAATATCTATCTTCTCTATTTTGTTTTTACTGACATTATAGACATTAATAATAGGCGAATCTTTATCAATTTTTTCATAAGTAATTTCTTTAGTAACTTTCTTTTTTACAACTGCGCTACTTGGATTGTCATCATAAAATATCAAACTTCCAACTACCGACACTATAACTAATGAAAAAGATAGTAATAAAACAAAAATAAAAGGTTTTTTCATATATCTTCCTCCTAAGATTTAAGCTTCTTAAATATATGAAAAAACCTATTTTTTTATTACTAATTGTTATTCAACTATTTCTATGTTACCGCCTAATGCAGTTATTTTTTTATCAATATCTACATATCCTCTTTGAATATGATATATTTCTCCTATTTCAGTTTCACCTTCTGCTATAAGACCGCAAAGTATTAAAGCAGCTCCAGCCCTTAAATCAGTAGCATTTACTTTAGCTCCATTTAATTCTTCTACACCCTCTACAACAGCTGTTCTACCTTCTATTTTAATGTTTGCTCCCATTCTATTGAATTCAGCAACATGCATAAATCTATTTTCAAATACTGTTTCTATAACTACTCCAGTACCTTTTGCAACTGTAAGCATAGCCATAAATTGTGCTTGCACATCTGTTGGGAACCCTGGATGTGGTAAAGTTTTTATATCTATAGCTTTTAATTTTTCTGGTCCAATTACCCTTATAGAATTATCCATTTCTATAATTTCACAACCAGCTTCTCTTAATTTTGCTGTTACAGGCTTTAAATGCTCAAGAATTATATTCTCAACAGTTATATCACCTTTTGTCATAGCTGCAGCTACCATGAATGTAGCAGCTTCTATTCTATCAGGTATTACATCATGTTCTGTAGCTTTTAATTCTTTTACACCTTTTATTCTTATAGTGTTTGTTCCTGCTCCTCTGACATCTGCTCCCATTTCATTTAAGAAGTTTGCTAAGTCAACTATTTCTGGCTCTTCTGCTGCATTTTCTATTATAGTAGTTCCTTCTGCTAATACTGCAGCCATCATTATATTTTCAGTAGCTCCTACTGATGGGAAATCTAGATATAACTTACTACCAGTTAATCTATCTGTTTTAGCTTCTACGAACCCATGATCCATCACTACCTCTGCACCTAGAGCTTTAAACCCTTTTAGATGTAAATCTATTGGTCTAGTACCTATAGCACATCCTCCTGGCATAGATATTCTAGTTTGATTGAATCTTGCTAGCAATGGTCCCATTACTAAGAAAGAAGCTCTCATCTTTCTAACTAGTTCATATGGAGCATCATAAGTTGTCAAATTTGTTGCATCAACTGTTAATGTTGTTCCCTTATATTCAACCTCAGCACCTAAGTGTCTTAATAAGTCAGATATAACATGTACATCCTTTAAATTTGGGACTTCTCTAAGCACTGATTTTCCTTTCGCTAATAAAGTTGCTGCTATTATTGGTAATACAGCATTTTTTGCACCATCTATTCTAACACTACCTTTAAGTGGATTACTCTTTTTTACTATTATTTTAGCCATTATTTGTCTCTCCTCACTAAACTTAATAATCTAATTTTATTATTGGTGTAGCCATGTAGATTAAAGTTTTATCTTCATTTTCGCTATACCTAATTCCTATATTTAAATTGATCTTATTGTCTAAATAATCTAAATCGTTTTCTGTTAACAAGTTGCTGTATGCTGTAACAGAAATCAAATTGTCATCTTCTATTTTATCTATTTCCTTTGCATTCATATTATACAATATATTTTCTAAAATATCATTAGATTTATATAATTGTAAATTTTTTGTATATTCTCCAGCAATACAAAGGTAAATATCTACATCATTTGAGTACTTATTAATTACATCATTTAAAGTTTGATAAATATCTACTATATTTTTATATACCTTATTGTTTAATATGTCAACAATTATATAGTATTCTTTATTATTTTTTTTGATTGCTGTAAATGATACGCTACAAGAATCGTCTTGCGCTTGAGCATAAATTTTAAGCTCATTGTCATTTTCTTCTTCCCATTTTATTTTATTTGTCTTTAAATCTAAAGAATTTACAATATTTATGCACATATTTTCTATTTGGTTTTTATCAGTTGTTTCTGATACTACACAGTTGATTTTTATATTGTAGAATTTAAAATTCGCATTCGTTTGCTCAAATGTTTTAATAAAATTATCAGTCCAGTTATTATATTTTACACTTGCATAAGATGTAAATATTCCTATGATGAATAATAGTAAGAAAGTTGTAACAATTTTTATAACTTTCATAGTAAATCCCCCTTAATAAGTTATTTAACTTTTATTTAAATTATTGACATTATTAAAAAGGATATACGAG
>NZ_JANKBY010000305.1:0-4442 GCF_024621905.1 Terrisporobacter muris | reverse complement strand
CTAAACTAAAAATATGTGATTATTGTAACTAGTTTATATATTATTTATACTTATTGTATTATAGCATTAACCAAACATAGTGTCTATTTAATAACAGTGAGTAATAAAAGCAAAAGATTGGGGGAAGAAATGTCATATATACAAATAATAGACGAATATAAAAGATACAAAATCGGAGAAAACACTGTTGTTGCCAACAATGGTATTAATTTTTCCATAGAAAAGGGCGAGTTTGTTATTATTCTAGGCCCAAGTGGCGCTGGAAAAACAACTGTGCTGAATATTCTTGGAGGAATGGATACTTGTGATGAAGGTAATGTAATTATTGATGATGTGGATATTTCAAAGTTTAATAATAAAGAGCTCATAAATTACAGAAGATATGATGTGGGATTTGTATTTCAATTTTATAATTTAGTACAAAATTTAACGGCAAGAGAAAACGTGGAGTTGGCAACACAAATTTGTAAAAATGCTTTGGATGTGGATAAAACTTTGGAGTTAGTTGGTCTTGGTCATAGGAAAGATAACTTCCCAAGTCAATTATCAGGCGGAGAGCAACAAAGGGTATCCATAGCAAGAGCCATAGCTAAAAATCCAAAATTACTTCTGTGTGATGAGCCAACAGGAGCTCTTGACTACAAAACAGGAAAACAGATTTTAAAAACATTACAAGATACATGTAAAAATACGGGTACAACGGTAGTAGTTATAACTCATAACTCAGCACTTGCACCAATTGCCAATAGAGTTATAAATATTAAAGATGCAAAAGTTCAAAGTGTCCAAATAAATGAGAGACCTGTTTCTGTTGAATCTATTGAATGGTAGAGGATAATATATGAAAAATAGAGCATATAAAAAATCAATAAAAAGAGAAATATTATCTTCAAAAGCTAGATTTACTTCCATAATGGCAATAATCTTCTTGGGAGTTGCTTTTTATTCTGGGATTAAATCCTGTGGACCAGATTTAAAGAATTCCATAAATGAATTTTTTGCTAAACAAAATTTAATGGATAGTAAGATAGTATCTAGTATAGGACTTAATGAAAATGATTTAAAGTTACTTGAAAATAATGATAAAATTCTTGATTATTATGCAACACATAGTGTTGATGTTAACTTAACTAATACAAATAATGTTGTTAAGTTTATGGAGTATGACACAAGTAGCTCTGACAAGATGAACAAAGCTGTTGTAACAGAAGGTAGATTACCAAGAAGTAGTGGTGAAATTGCTTTAGATGTAAATGCACTGAAGGTAGATAAAAATCTAAAGATAGGTGATAATTATGTTATAGAATCTGATGAAGATAGTGAAAGTTATTTTAAAAAGAAGACTTTTAAGATTGTTGGATTTGTTCAAAGTCCAATCTACATAGACAATACGTCTAGAGGAAGTACTACTGTTGGAAAAGGAAGTATAGACTATTTTGCATTGATAAATAGCAAAGATATGTCTATGGATGTATACAGTGAGATTTATGTAAGATTTAAAAATACTAAAAGCTTTGGTGCATATAGTGATGAATATAAAGATAAGATGGAAGAAAATAATAAATATCTTGAAAACTTATATTCACATAGAAATATAGAAAGAATACAGGAAATTAAATCAGATGCACAAAAAGAATTTGATAAAGCTTATAAAAAAATAGAAAAAAATGAAAAGAAGCTTGAAGATGCTCAGACTGAAATAGACAATGGTAAAATGCAATTTTTAGATGGTAAGAAAGAATATGAGCAGACTTTATCAAAGTTTAAACAAGAAATAAAAGATAATGAAAAATTACTAATTGACAATGAAATAAAGTTAAACCAGGGTCAAATAGAAATTGATAAGCAAAAAGAAACATTATTACAAGGTGAAAAACAACTTGAAAGTGCTAAAGTGGAACTGGATAATTCCAAGGAGGTTTTTATAAATCAAGGAATTGATCCAACAAAAGATACAAAGAAATATGAAAATCAAATAAAAAATCTAAATAATTTGATTTCAACATATGATGAACTATCTAAGGATATAAAAGAAAGTGCAAATAATTTAAATGAAAACAATCAAATTCCAATTGAAAAAATTAAGTATTGGAAAGCTATAATTTCAAATCCAAACTTGGGATTAAACGAATTAAGTGATTTAGTTAATATATTAGAAAAGGATCAATCAAATATTGAAATAGCTCTTAACCTTGCACAAAATATAGATAGAGTTAGGGATAGTGTAAGTAATACTAAATCAAATTTAGAAACCTTGGTAAGTGGAATAATTAAGTACCAACAAGGTGTGAAAACTTATGAAAAACAAAGTAACAATTTAAGAGAAGGAAAAACTAAGATAAAAGAAGCTCAAGAGGAACTAGATAAAGGTAAAAAAGAAATAGAACAAGGTAAAAAGGATCTTGAAAAATGGAAAATACAAGGTCAAATAGAACTTGAAAAGGCTAAGAAAGAAATTGAGGACTCTGAGAAAAAACTTCTTTATGGAGAGAAAGAAATTAAGGAAAATAAAGAGAAACTTCTAGATGCTAAAAAAGAAATAGATGAAGAAAAAGAAAAATTAGATGAACTAGATGATAGTAAATATTATTTCTTTGATAGAGGAGATAATCCAGGATATTCAACTTACAAAGGTTCAATTGATAGTTTAGATAAAATAGCATCTGTGTTTCCTGTATTTTTCTTCTTAGTTGCAGCACTAATATGCTTAACTACCATGACAAGAATGGTGGAAGAAAATAGAATAGAAATAGGAACACTAAAGGCGCTAGGTTATAGAGACTTAGAAATAGCTAGAAAATATATAGTTTATGCTTCTATTGCCAGTTTTGCAGGTGCTATAACTGGTATATTGGTTGGAAGTAGCATACTGCCATATATAGTTAATATAGCTTATTCGTCTAATTTTACTTTGCCAAAAGTTATAATAAGCTTCTATCCATCATATATAATTCAGTCTTTAGTAGCATCGTTACTTTGCACAGTTGGAGCTGCACTTGTTGTACTAAAAGAAGAATTAAGAGAAAATCCTTCTAATTTAATGAGAGTAAAAGCACCAAAGCTTGGTAAAAAAATATTATTAGAGCGAATTAGACCTATATGGAGAAGACTTAACTTTAACCAAAAAGTAACTTTTAGAAATCTTTTTAGATATAAACAAAGAATGTTGATGACTATATTTGGTATATCAGGATGTATGGCAATGCTTGTAGCAGGAATATCTCTTGAAAAATCAAACTCATCACTATCTAGCTTACAATTTGGAAAAATAATAAAATATGATGCAATGGTTGTATTTGAAGATAATAGTACTGCAAGTGAAGACGAAGAATATGAAAAATATTTAAAAAGCTTAGATAATTATGAAGATGGCTTAAATGTTTATCAAGAATCAGTTACTTTTAGTAAAGAAAATATGAGTAAGCAAAGTGCTATGATGTATGTGCCAGAAAATATATATAAGCTAAATGACTTTATTTTACTTAATGATAGAGCAAGTGGTGTAACATACAAATTAAGTGATGATGGAGTTATGATAAATGAAAAGCTGGCAAAACTTTTAAAAGTTTCTGCGGGAGGTTATATAACCTTAACTGATGCAGATAATAATAATCATAAAGTAAAGGTAGACAATATAGTAGAAAACTACACAGGTCATTATATTTATTTATCACCAACATATTATAAAAAGATATTTAAAGATGATGTTAAATATAATATTCAATTATTAAACTTCACTTCTAAAATTAAAGATGAAGATAAATTATCATCAGCACTTATGGATAATGATAAGGTTATAAACGTAACACTTACTTCTAAAATGAAAAGCATGAGTGAAGCAGCTGACATAGGACTTGTTATGATAGTAATAATTGTTGCATCAGGTAGTTTAGCATTTGTTGTATTATACAACCTAATAAATATAAATGTATCAGAACGTATTAGAGAAATATCTACTATAAAGGTACTAGGATTCTATGATAATGAAGTGGATATGTATATATTTAGAGAAAATATAATACTTACATTTATGGGTATACTTGCAGGGTCTGTTTTAGGAAAAATTTTATATGTATTTTTAATAAGCACAGCAGAAATGGACAATATGATGATGGTACCAACAGTTGATATGAGTAGCTATATTATATCCGGTATAATCACAATGATTTTTGCAATACTTGTTATGATAATGATGCACAACAAATTAAAAAACATAAATATGATAGATGCACTTAAATCTGTAGAATAAATTAATTATGAAATGTAGTTACTAAGTATATGAAATTAGTAACTACATTTTTTAGATTAAAGTAATTTCCCAACTTGTTACTTGGCAACGGGCGAAGCCGTTGGCGATATGAAGTGGAGCGACCACTCCGTGGCTTAAGCGAAGCGAATTTTTTATTTGATTATCTTCTAAAAAGAATAAGTCTAATTAATAT
>NZ_JANKBY010000304.1:0-4457 GCF_024621905.1 Terrisporobacter muris | reverse complement strand
ATTATTAAAGCATGGATATCATAATAGACTATCCATGCTTTAATTTAAATTTAATTAAAAAATATAAAATTTAAACTATCTAACTACAAAAGTATCAAGATATTTTAAATCATACAAGTTAAATCATCCATAACTTCTTTTACTGATTTTAATTCATTTATTTTGTATGCATCTGCCCCACAGAATAATAGAGCATCATCCACATTTCCTCTTACTGCATTTATTAAAGCAGTTGAAATACAATAAGGTGTGTTCTTTGGGTTACAAGGAACTAAACAATTATAGCACTTAGTAATTTCAGGTCTTGAACATAATATTGTATCAATAAATTTATTTTTTATTGCTCTTCCTGGAAGCCCAACAGGACTTTTAACGATTTTAATATCTTCTTCTTTGGCATTAATATAAGTTTGTTTAAAATTATCATGGGCATCGCACTCATGAGTAGCAACAAATCTAGTCCCCACTTGAACACCGCCAGCGCCTAAATCTAAATATTTTTTTACATCAATTCCAGAAGATATTCCACCAGCTGCAATTACAGGTATTTTTTTATTGTATTTCTCTTCGTACTTTTTTGTTATGTCCAAAATATTAATAAACTCATCATCATAATTGATAGATTTTATATCGTCTAATTCATCATTACTAAAACCTAAGTGGCCACCAGCTTTTGGACCTTCTACAATTATTAAATCGGCGGTTGTATTGTCTTTTTTATCCCACATTTTTAGAATAACATGAGCTGCTTTAGATGATGAAACAATGGGAGCTATTTTTGTATTGCTGTTCTTTACTAATTTAGGTAATTGTAAAGGTAGTCCTGCTCCAGAAATTATTAAGTCACAGCCAGATTCTACTGCTGCTTTTACATGATCTTCATAATAATTCATGGCTACCATTAAATTAACACCAATTATACCATTATTTGATTTTTCCTTGGCTATTTTAAGATGCTTTTTTAAAGCCCTTAAGTTTGCTTCTAAAGTATTATTTTCAAAATCATCTTCGTCATATCCAATGTTAACACCAGATATAATACCTATACCGCCGGCATTACTAACGGCAGAAGCTAGAGATGATCTAGATATTCCTATGCCCATACCACCTTGGATTACAGGCATTTTTGCGATTAAATTTCCTATTACTAATTCTTTCATAAATTTCCTCCTATAATGAGGAAATTCAAAATTAAAACTAACTAAGATTAATTAATATTATACTATAAAACATAGTATTTTCATACTATAATAATCTCATGAAGACATAGAAATTTCAATGATTTAAGAATAGGAAATTTAATTTTAAGAGGAGGCTAAAAGTAACTTTATGTTAAAAATAAGACCACATCATATACTTTGCATGAGAGCGTACAGTGGTAATGGATATAGTGAAGAATTTAAAATAAAAATAGAAGGTATCATAAAGGAGATTCAAGCTTATAATGAATTCCTTCAAGTAGATAATTTAAAAGAGGAAATTAAAGAAGTAGAGTTAGTTTTTTATACAGATAGCATTTGTGAAAAATGTCCTAACAAATTAGGTGAAAATCTTTGCTCATCTCAAGAAAAAGTTAATTTACTTGATTTTAAAGTTATAAATCACTTTAATTTAAAAGAAGGTATATATAATTATAAGGACTTAGAAGACTTAGTATATGGGAGTATAAACGAATGCATATTTGATGATATATGTAAAGAATGTGAATGGTATGGAATAGCCAATTGTAAAGATTATATAAAATTATAAGTGAGCAATGAGAGTAATTTGAATTCACACCAAAGGTAGTTAATGGATAAAAAATTTGGCTTGTTTTTGTGATTTTTTGAAGTGGGTTTTCTTTATAGCAAAATCTGTTAAGGTTTCTATACAAGAACAGTTATCTAAGCATAAACATGATACTTTTGAGATTTACATATATGCATTATAGAAAGGTTTAATGAAGATTTGTTCTACTTTGAAAATTGAATCATATTAATATTAGATATATTGAAAACTTCTGTGAGATGGATATTTTTATCATGCAGAAGTTTTTTGTTTTATAAATTTATTACTGTTGTTCGAATTAGGAATAGGTAAGAAGGATATGTTACTAATTACTTACAAATAAGTAGGAAAAATTAATAAGGATATAAATATAATTTATATAATATTAAGTTTAAATCATTAGGGTATATATTAGGGAAGATTTTCATCTATAACTTATAATGTTTTAATGTTATTATATAAGTTCGAAGTAAATCATAAAGGTTTTCAAGAGAGGGGGAATAAGATGAAAAGATATTTAAAGATATGTACAATATTATTAGTTTCTGCAATTTTAATATATAATTTTAAATATATTGTGAGGAATAATTTAAATACGAGTAGCGAAGATAATATAAAACAAGTATCAAGAGTTAATGAAAAAGATATGGAGATTTATAAAAATGGAAAATGGGAAAAAACATTTCTAAAAGGTGTTAATATAGGTGCAGCAAAACCAGGTTATTTCCCAGGAGAGTTTGGTATAACTAAAAGTGATTATTTAAGGTGGTTTAAGTATATAAAAGAAATGAATGCAAATGTAATAAGGGTATATACACTTCAAATGCCAGCATTTTATGAGGCACTATATGAATTTAACCGATATGAAAAGGAACCATTATATATAATACATGGTGTTTGGGTAGATGAAGAGCTTATGTTGGAAGAAATGAATGCATTCAGTATAAATGTTATAGATACATTTAAATCAGAAACAGATAAAATTATTGATGTTATTCATGGAAATGCTTCTGTAGAAAAAACAACAGGTAGAGGTTATGGAAGATATACAAAAGATATATCACCATATGTTATAGGATATATACTGGGGATTGAATGGGAACCTAACTTTACAAAAAGTACAAATGACATTAATAAAGGTATGAAAGATTTTGATGGAAAATGGTTATATACTGAGAGTGCCAACCCGATAGAAATATTCTTTGCTCAAGTTGGAGAACACGCCATAGAACATGAAACTAGTAATTATAATACTCAAAAACCAATAGCTTTTTCAAACTGGGTAACAACAGATGTAATGAGTCATGACGATGATGTTGACGAGCAAAATAGAATTGTAGATATAAATGAAGGAAAAATAAAACACAAAGATGATTTTAAAAGTGGTATATTTGTATCTTATCATATATACCCATATTATCCAGATTTTTTAAACTATGAGAAAAAATACACTGAATATGTGGATGAAAAAGGAAATAAAAATTCATATAAGGCATATTTGGAAGAATTGATAGGATATTATAAAGATAGACCAGTTATTGTATCTGAATTTGGAGTACCAACTTCTAGGGGAATAACACATGAAGATTCTAGTAGAGGCTTCAATCAAGGTATGGTAAGTGAAGCCGAACAAGGATTAATGAATAAGGAGATGTTAGATGATATACACTCTAGTGGATATGCAGGTGCAATAATATTTTCATGGCAAGATGAGTGGTTTAAAAGGACTTGGAATACAATGGATATGGATGATCCAGATGCAAGGGCCTATTGGTCAGATAAAATGACAAGTGAGAAATATTTTGGATTGTTAACCTTTGATCCAGGGAGCAAAAAAAGTGTAGCTTATGTCGATGGAAATATGAAAGAATGGAAAAAGAAAGATATAGTTACAGAAAGTGAAAATACGAAGCTATATATGAAAAGTGATGAAGAATATTTATATTTCAGAGTAAACAAAAAAAACTTAGATATAAATAGTGATGAGATTATAATACCAATAGATGTAACACAAAAATCTGGAAGTAATAATGTTGAAGGTTACAAATTTAATTTTAATGAATATGCAGATTTTATTATAAAAATAAATGGTAAAGATAACTCTACTATAGAAGTTCAGAACTATTATGATATAAATGATTTTTTATTTAAGGACAAAATTAAAAAAAATAAAAGTAGTAACAAATTCAATATATTAAAGCAAACAATACTTGGAGAATCTTATATGCCTTTAAGTAAAAAAACAATAAAACAAAAAGAAGTTGAAGTTGGAAAATTAATATATGGAAATGCAAATCCAAGGAGTGAAGATTATAATTCATTGTCGGATTTTATTATTAATGGAGATGATATTGAAATAAGAATACCATGGTTAATGCTTAATATAAGTAATCCAACTCAAAAATTAGTAATAGATGATTTCAATAATAAAAACGAAATAAAACATACTCCTATTGAAAATATAAGTTCTGGTATTTATCTAGTTGATGATGGGGTATCTAAGGAACAAGCTATAATGAAGTCTTACACATGGGATAAATGGGAAATTCCAAATTACCATGAAAGGCTTAAAGAATCATATTATATTATAAAAGAATCATTTAAAGATATAGACTAGGGGGAAATATGATTAAAGTAATATTTAGTACCATATCAATATTTCTATATTATTTAATTTGTGTTTAGATCGG
>NZ_JANKBY010000303.1:0-4471 GCF_024621905.1 Terrisporobacter muris | reverse complement strand
ATCTCCAATTTAAAATTATATGAATATAATAAGTAAGGATAAAATTGCTAATAATAAGGGGGAGGTATCATGGAATCTAGATATTATAAAGATGATTTGAAAGATATGATACTTGATATGGCCCACAAAGAACTTGAAAATTATGTATCTCAAAAAGGCGCACAAAAATACTTTGAGGGAAATATAGATAAAGTCATAAATGATTATATAAAAAAAATAAGTAAAGACTCTAATGTTAATAAAACTTATTTAAAAGTATTAAAAAAAGGTGCATATCAAGAAAATATGGTTTCAGTAGCTAAAATTCTTAGAAGTCAAGAACTGTTTAAGTCAAAAGGAGAGTTAATAAAATTTGCCAATTATTTGGGTGTGAAAGTGAATAAAAAAAACTCTTATAGTCAAATATTAAAGAAAGTTTCAAAGCATATTTATACCAATAGATGTTCATACTCTAAAAAATATGTTTTTTATAAAAGAAATAGTCAAGAATATGTGCTAGAGCCTGAAAAAATTAAAAAAGATTTAATTGAAAGCTATAAGTCTAAAACTAGAGAAGATATGAAATCAATAGCAAAACTTTTAGATATAAAAATAATTGAAGAAGATTCTGCAGAAGATATAAGAAAAAAAGTCATTAATTATATAATTAAAGAGAAGGTCGTAAAGAAAAATCATTAAAATTAAAGGCGCTATTAGCGTCTTTAATTTTTGGACAATAATATATAATAATGTGTGTAAAAGGAGTTGATGAAATATTAAATTAAAAAAACTTTTTTTATCAGTATTAATTATAATTTCTAGTTTAGTAATATGTAATATTAATGCAAATGAAGGTAGTTTAAATACAGATATTAAAATTGTAAGTTACAATATACATAGTGGGGTAGATAAGGATATGTTTCCAACGCTTTTTGATATTATAGACTTCTTAAAAAACTGTGATGCAGATATTATTTGTTTGCAAGAGGTGAATGAATCTGCAAAAGTGGGATTTCAGGTAAGTAGTTTAAAGGAAGAGCTAGGAATGAATGCACATTTTGGTGCCAACGTAGTAAATTTAAATTCAAACTATGGGCTAGTGACTTATTCGAAATATAGAATAATTAGACAAAATCATGTGTATTTAAGTAGTTCAAAAGAACAAAGAGGTATGTTACATACAGTTATTGATGTTAGAGGAAAACCTGTAAATATAATTAACGTTCACTTAGGAACAGATAAAGATGAGCAAGTAGGACAATTGAGGGAAGTACAAGAATTTGTAGATAAACTTGGCGATGAGCCATATATTATTGCAGGAGATTTTAATGCGGCAGATATAAATCTTGATAGTAATTGTATAGATGTAGCTAAAAAATTGGATAAATCAAATACTTTGACATTTTCCTTAGGTATAGAAAGAATAGATTATATTTTTGTATCACAGGATATTGTTCCTATAAATTATAGGGTAATTATTAAAAAATTATCAGATCATTATCCAATTATTGCAAAATTAAGGATATAATAAAAAAATGTTGTAGTAATGTACAAAAAAATGTAATAATATTTAATTATACAAAATAATAAAATTTGCTATATGAAAGTATTATATTGTAACACAGAAGGAGAGAAAAGATATGAAATTTACATTTTGTCATAATAACTTTAATGTATTAAATTTAGAAAAAAGCTTAGAATTTTATGAAAAAGCATTAGGATTAAAGGAAGTTAGACGTAAAAATGCAGAAGATGGGAGTTTTACATTAGTGTATTTAGGTGATGGAGTAACATCTCATCAGCTAGAATTAACTTGGTTAAGAGATTGGGATAGACCTTATAATTTAGGTGACAACGAGTTCCACTTAGCATTAGAAGTAGAAGATTTCGATAAAGCTTACGAGTTACATAAAGAAATGGGATGTATATGTTTTGAAAATAAAGCTATGGGAATTTACTTTATAGCAGATCCAGATAATTACTGGGTAGAGATATTACCAAAGAAAAAATAGAATGATAAAATTTGGGGGATATAACTGTGAAGACCAAAATAATTACAGCTATTGGAGTTGGCACATTAGCGTTATCTTTAGGGCAGTCTAGTGTTGGTGCACAAGAAAAAGGGACAGTTACAGCTAGTGCACTAAATGTAAGGAGTGGACCAGGAACAAATACTAGTATAAAAGGTTGCTTATACAAAGGTGATACTGTAGCAGTATTAGAAAAAGGCAATGGATGGTTAAAAGTTCAGTTATCTAATAAAACTACAGGATGGGTCAGTGATAAATATATTAAAATAGGAATTACTAGCGTAAATACAAAAATTAAATGTAAAGCCAACTTAAATGTAAGAAGTGGACCAGGAACAAATTATTCAATTAAAACTACTGTCAAAAAAGGAACTATACATAAAATAATTGATAAATCAAAGGATTGGTATAAAATACAATTATCTAATGGAACTAGTGGTTGGGTATATGGTTATTATGTTGAAGAAACAATAGAGGATATATCTGATGACTCTTCTTTTGATAACAATACAAGCAAACCTGAGGATATTATAGAAACAGAAGTAAATTTAAATGGTAAAGTAACTAGCAGTGTAAGACTGAATGTAAGAAGTGGACCAGGAATAAATTATTCTGTAAAAACTTCTCTAAGTCCAGGTCAAGTAGTAGTTTTACTAAGTCAATCTAATGGATGGTACAAAGTAAAATTATCCAATGGAACGACAGGATGGGCTTCATCGTCTTATGTTGAAAAAACAGATACTTATGGAAAGTCTACAGCTAGTCTTAATGTAAGAAGTGGACCAGGGACAAACTACTCTATTAAAACAGCATTGAAAAATGGAGAAATAGTAACTATAACTAAAAGTTCTAACTCTTGGTACCAAATAAAAACAAACTTTAATATTACAGGGTGGGTAAGTTCTAAGTATATAAATATTACAACAGAACTACCTAGTGATAACACAAATAATGATAATTCACCAAGTGAATCTAAAAATGAAGCTGTGGTAAATCTTGCTAGGGCTCAGCTAGGTAAGCCTTATGTATGGGGTGGAAATGGACCTAATTCATTTGATTGTTCAGGATTTACAAGATATGTGTATCTGAATGCTATAGGAGTATCTTTACCTAGGGTTTCTTATGAACAAGCAAAAGCAGGAACTGCTGTGGGAACAAGTAACTTAAAAAAGGGAGATTTATTACACTTTGCTACAGTTACACCAGGAAGAACTACGCATGTAGGTATATATATCGGCAATAATCAATTTATCCATGCTAGTGGATCTCAAACAAGACCAGATAAGGTAAAGATAGATTCTTTATCTGGATACTATGGAAGAGTATTACTAGGTGCAAGAAGATTTTAATCATATTAATAAATAAAAAGCTATGAAATTAGAAGTTATCTAAATTCATAGCTTTTTTTATTGTAAGTATTTTATATTTATTAATAAATTAATTCATAAATTGGAGATCTTTCCAATATATATTAGTAAAAACTATTTAGGAGGGGACAACTTATGAGCAAAAGAAAATTATACAAAAATTTCAATAAGAGAAAAAGATTTAATGGAACTAGGATAGTAACAGTTACCTTATGTTTATGTATTGTGGGGTCATATGCATACATAAACTTAAAGGACAAGGATTTTATGGACAAGTTAGGGAAGGTCAATGTTGTAAGTTCAATAAAAAATGCATCAATATGGGATAGGTTTAAAAACTTATTTGATAAAAGTAATGTTATTACCTCATCAACAATTGAATCTCAGTTGGAGGAAATAGAAAAAAATGATGGACATAAAAAAGAAGAAAATTCGCAAGTGGCCACTGTAAATGAGATGGTAGTTTATACAATACAAGTAGCATCTATAGAAGACAAAAATGATCTTAAAAAAATAGAAGACGTTATGAATGAATATAAAATTCCATCATCAAGTATGACTATAGATAATTCAGAAAAAATCCAAGTATACTCATCTTTTGATGAAAGTAAGGTAAGAAATAGCTTAGAAAACACAAGAACTTATTTTTCAGATGCCTTCTTAACAAAAATAGATGTACCGATGTTGTCCTTAGAATATACAGATAGATATTCTTATATGAAAGATATAGCAAAAGGGTTAAATGACTTGATTGAAAATTATCAAAAAGAAGGAGAATATTGGGATAATAAAAAAAATGATTTAGAAGCTTATAATGAAATTTTAACAAATCGCAAGTCTATATTAGAAAATTTAGAAAAAAATACACAAAAAATTGACTATTCGAAAATGGATAAATTTAAAAATAATTTAATTTCATATATTGATGAGTCACAAAACAACATTTTAACTTCTTCTAAAAATGCAAATGAAAATAAAGGTTATGTAAGTCAAGGTTTGTTATTATCTTCAATTCAGCAGTATTACATATTTGTACAATCAATGAAATAGTAATTATTAAAAGGTTGTTGTATCAACCTTTTTTTATATTAGATC
>NZ_JANKBY010000302.1:0-4480 GCF_024621905.1 Terrisporobacter muris | reverse complement strand
TTTACAATATAAAAAAGTAATAGTTTACATCAGTCCTTTTCCTCATATTATTTCACCTGCAGTTTTTTCATAATATGGAAAACAGCTATATGATAAATTAATTTATTTTATATTTAAAATGATTTTCTTCTCCTTATTTATGATATAATCGTGAATAAATTAATATAAAAACTCAAATTAAATTCAAATTATTAGGAGGTAAAAAGTTTGATATCAATTATTTCACCTGCCAAAAACATGAGAAATATTAAAATTAATAATATAAATCCTAAAACTTTAGGAACAAATAGATATTTCACAGAGGAAACAAAGGAAATAATACAAGTATTAAAATCCTTAAGCCCATACGATATTCAATCCTTAATGAAAGTTAATGAAAAAATAGCATTTCAATCCTATGCATATTTTCAGGATTTTAACTTCAGAGAAGAAGGCGTATGTGGTCTTTTAGCTTATGATGGTTTAGTTTTTAAAAATATAAAAGCCGAAGATTTTACTAAAGAAGATTTTGAATTTGCTAATAATAAGGTGAAAATCTTAGATGCATTTTATGGTATAGTAAACCCTTTAGATGAAGTTTTACCTTATAGGTTAGAGATGCAATATCCTATAAAGGTTAACGATAAAAATCTTTATAAATTTTGGAATGATAAAATATATAATAAATTATATGGTGAAGATAAAGTCATTGTTAATTTAGCTTCTGAAGAATATGCAAAGGTCGTAAGGAGATTTTTAAGAGAAGACGACATATTTATCGATATAGATTTTAAAGTTCATAAAAATGGAAAATTAAAAACTTTAGCAACGTTAGCTAAAATGGCTAGAGGACAAATGATAAAATATATAGTTAAAAATAAAATAAATAATCCTGAAGATTTAAAAAACTTCACCTTTGATAATTATAAATTTTCTCATAGTTTATCAACGAGTCAAAAATTTGTTTTCATAAAAGAAGATTAAGAACAATTTTATAATAAAAAACCTTCCAAATTAAATGGAAGGTTTTTTATTAGTTTTCTTCTTTATTTTCTTTAGCTTTTTCAGCTTCTTTTTTTTCTAGTAAATATGATTCTATATCTTCTACTACATTGCCATTCACAAAGCTTATGGCTTGATTTATGGCATTTTTTATAGCTTTTGAATCTGAACTTCCGTGAGCTTTTATTACTCCACCTTTCACTCCTAAGAATGGAGCTCCACCGTATTCAGAGTAATCTAGGAATGCTTTTAATTTTCTCATGTCTTCTTTTATTAATAAAGCTCCTAGTTTGCCTTTTGTGCTACTCATTAAAGTTTCCTTCATAAGCTTCATCATTCCCATTGCCACACCTTCACAAGTTTTTAGCATTATGTTGCCTGTGAAACCATCACAAACTATTACATCAGCCTTAGATTCTATAACATCTCTACCTTCTACGTTTCCTATAAAGTTTAAATCCATGTTCTTTAATTCTTCATAAGCAGCTTTTACTAACTCATTTCCTTTTCCTTCTTCTGACCCTATATTAGCAAGACCTATTCTTGGATTTTCCATGTTTAAAACTTTTTTAAGATATATATTTGCCATCACAGCAAACTCGCTTAAGTTTCTAGGCTTACAATCTGCATTAGCACCACTATCTGCTATTATAGTCATACTTCCTTTTATATTGGGCATACAAGGACAAAGACAAGGTCTATCTATTCCTTTTATTCTTCCAACTACTAAAGTAGCCCCCGTAAGTAAAGCTCCTGTACTACCTGCTGATACAATGGCATCAGCTTTCTTTTCTTTTACTAAGTTTAAACCTACAACCATAGATGAATCTTTTTTTCTTCTTATTGCTTGAACTGGTTTGTCTTCATTTTGTATGATTTCTGTGGTATGTACTATTTCTAGTTTACTTCTATCGAATTCATATGCTGAAAATTCTTTTTCAAGTATATCTTTATCTCCTGTGATTAATATTTCCACATTGTATTCTTTTATAGCTTCAACAACTCCACTTACTATAGCTTTAGGAGCATTATCTCCACCCATTCCATCTACTACTATTCTCATAATTACCTCCTTGCATATTTATGTATAAATTTATATATAACTACAAAATATTATTAGTATTTTACAGTAATGATTTCATCTTTTCAACTCTTATTTATTTTTATATTTTAACAAAAAAACATGTAGATTACTCTACATGTTTTTAAAAATATCATTATTCAGATACTATTTCTTTACCTTTGTAATGTCCACAATCTGGACAAACTCTATGTGGTAATTTTGGTTCATGACATTGTGGACACTCTACGAATCCTGTTGCTGTCATTTTTGAGTTAGCCGCTCTTCTCATTTTAGTTTTTGATTTAGCTGTTTTACGCTTAGGTACTGCCATTTAAGCCACCTCCTTAGTCATTTTTAAATAAATCTTTTAATTTAGCAAAACGTGGATCTATATCATCCTCGTCATTGGCAATTTGGCTACATGCACAAGTTTCCCTATTTAGGTTAGCTCCACAGTTTTGACAAAGCCCTTCACAGTCTTCCCCACAAAGAGATTGTACTGGTAAGTTAAAAATCAATGTCTGTCCTATTATGTCAAGTAAATCTACCTCATCACCGTCAATAATAAAAGCATCATAATCTTCAAACTCATCTTCGTCAAAATCTTCTTTCACTAAGAAACCTTCTATAGCATATTCTATTGGTACTTTAACTTCATCTAAACATCTAGCACAATTATCTACCATTTCGAAACTTATATTAGCATCTAAATAATATCCTTTGTTAGTTCTAGATATTTTACCTATAAGGTTTAACGGTGAAGCTATTTTATATGTGTTCTCACAATAATTAATAGTATCAATTTTTTGCGAAAAATTCAAGTCTATTTTATCAGTTTCTTTTCTATTTAACTTGTCTAGACTAATTATCATACTTTCACCTCGTTATATTACCAAATTCATTATACAAATCTAGTCAATGTTTGTCAAGTATTTTTACTTGATAGTTAAAAATAAGGTTTTGATACTTTATTTGTAAATAAACTTAAAATAAGTTATTAAAATCATTTTAAGGTAGGTCTAAGCCTACCTTAAAACTTTAAATATATTATTCACAATAAAAATATTTTAATAAATAAATTTTTTAATTATTTAACTAAAGCTACAGTATCTCTAGCTATCATTAATTCTTCGTTAGTTGGTATTAATAATATTTTAACTGCAGAATCTTCTGTAGATATTACTCTTTCTTTACCTCTAACTTTATTAGCTTCTTTATCTAATTTCATTCCTAAGAATTCCATGTTTGAAGCTATCATCTCTCTCATGTCTATTCCGTTTTCACCAACACCAGCAGTAAATACAACAGCATCTACACCGTTCATTTCAGCAGCATAAGATCCTATATATTTTTTAACTCTTTGAGCATAAGCATCTAAAGCAACTTGAGCTTTTTCGTCTCCGTTATGAGCTGCATCTTCTATATCTCTGAAGTCAGAAGATATGCCAGTCATTCCATATACTCCTGATTGCTTATTCATCATTGCATCTATTTGGTCTGCATTTAAGTTTTCTTTTCTCATTAAGAATGGTAATATAGCAGCATCTATATCTCCACATCTAGTTCCCATTATTAAACCTTCTAATGGAGTGAATCCCATAGAAGTATCTACACATTTACCACCATCAACAGCAGCTATAGAAGCTCCGTTTCCTAAGTGGCAAGTTATTATTTTAAGATCTTTTATATCTTTTCCTAACATTTCTGCAGCTCTTTGAGATACATATTTGTGAGAAGTTCCGTGGAATCCGTATCTTCTTACACCGTATTTAGTGTATAACTCATGTGGTAAACCATATAAGTAAGATTTTTTAGGCATTGTTTGATGGAAAGCAGTATCAAATACTCCTACCATTGGTACTCCTGGAAGTATAGCTTTACAAGCATCTATTCCCATTATGTTAGCTGGGTTGTGAAGTGGAGCTAAGTCTATACATTCTTTTAATGCAGCTTCTACTTCGTCAGTTATTACAACTGAAGTTGCAAATTTTTCACCTGCATGAACAACTCTGTGTCCTACTGCTTCAACTTCTTTAATGTCTTTTACACCACCGTAAGTTGGGTCAACCACAGCATCTAAAACTAATTTTATAGCTTCTTCATGGTTTTTCATTGGTTGTTCAACTATGTATTTACCTTCAACACCATCTTTTTCTTGCTTAAGTATAGAACCTTCTATACCTATTCTTTCTACTAATCCTACACATAATACTGCTTCATTTTCCATATCTATTAATTGATATTTTAATGAAGAACTACCACAGTTTAATACTAATACTTTCATTATTAGCAATCCTCCTTAAAAATTTAAAAATTTTCCTTAAATTAATATTCAAAATGACTATTTAACTTTACATTGTCAATCATAATAAATATAACACCTTTTTAATTAAAAGTACATACTATTTATAAAAATATCCTTTATGTAATATTTAA
>NZ_JANKBY010000301.1:0-4482 GCF_024621905.1 Terrisporobacter muris | reverse complement strand
TTACTATTGACTTTTATAATAATTTGATAATATAATTTTCAACATAATCCTACAAAAAATTTATTACATTTCAAAATTATGTGGAAATTAAATAAAATCAAAAATTAAAATCAAAAAAATATTTTCTTAATTACCTATGATCTGGTCAAAAATTAAAATCAAAGAGTAATAGGAGATAAAATGAATTCGATTTTAACACAATTAGAACATGTAATAACAGCTATATCAGATATTGTATGGCCAATATTTCTGCCATTTATGCTTGTAGTTGGAGCATATATGTCTATAACTACAATATTTAAAATTCAACCAAAATTAACTAAACCATCGAAGCTGAAATTTAAAAACCTTATAGGACCTGCTTCAATATCTCTAGGTGCTATGGTTGGTACTGGAGCTATTATAGGAGTATTAGGTGCAATTTCTAAATTGTATAGTGCGGGACAATATAATATAGAGGCTATAGCTTTATGGGCATTAATAGGAGCATGTATAATGATACCTGTTTCTTATTCAGAAACCTTAAATTCAAAAATAATGAAAAAAGGCCCAAGAGATTATATATCAGAAATGATAAGTCCTAAATTAGGATTTTTCTATGCTATATCAATAGTTGCATTAATTGTATTCGGATTTGGAGGATTCCAATTTAGTGGTATAGATTCAGTATTTACAATAGTAACATCTAAATTTGCTGGTACTGAACTTACTTTATTACAAAGATACTTATTTATAGTAATACCTGTTATAGCTATAGTAGCATTAGTAGTTCTATCTAAAAAAGATAGTATATTTATGAATGCTATGACTTATATGATAGGAAGTGCTCTTGCTGGATACTTAGTATTCGCTATAATATTTATATTTAAAACATCTTCTTATATACCAGAGTATTTATCAGGAATGATAGAAGGAATGATGAATCCAGTCCCAATGATGCTTGGTATACCTACTGGATTAATATTAGGTATGCAAAAAGTATTGCAAACAGTTGAAACAGGCTTAGGGTGTTTAGCCATGTCTGCTCAACAATCAGATTCTGAACCAAGAGAAGCTGGGATGATATCATTAATACCAAGTATAGTAACACTATTCGTAGCTATATTTATAACATCTTATATAGCTAGTTATGGTTTAGATGTTGGTATTATAGAATATCCAGTAAATTCAATGATGAGATTAACATCTTTCTTTGATACTGCGTCACATGTTACAGGTACATTTGGCTTAATAATATTATCTTCATTTACAGTATTATCAGCAATGACTACTATATTAGGTTCATACTACTATTTAAAAAAATTATTTAAAAACAATGCTGAAAATAAAAATATAGCAATATACTTAGTAACTATAGCAGTAGCTGGTACATTAGCTGTGTTTGGAGCAAATGTGGTATTCGAAGCAGTCGATTTATTGTTATTTGTATGCTGTGGAATAAATGTAACTGCATTAGCTATATATGCATACAAAACAAATAAAGCATTAAAAGATGGTTCATTAAAATCTATTGAACAAGAAAAAACAATAGCTTAATTTTACTTAGTCTAAGCTACAAAAGGAGATGTTTAAAATGACAAACACAATAAACAAAAGAAAATTTTCACAAGGTTGGCTAATAGCAATTGCTTGTATGCTTATCCAAGCCATACCATTTGGTGTAGCATCTAATATACATCCTCAATTTTTAGGATATATAATAGAAAAAGAAGGGTTCGCATTAGGAGCAATATCAGCTATGTTCACAATAGGAACAATAATATCTGCTCTATTCTCTCCTTCTATAGGAAAATTATATAATAAGTTCTCAGCTAAATTAATATTCACAGTAGGTGCAATATTATCAGCTGGAGGAGTATTTATGTTAGGAATAGCTGGAAGCAGTTTATCGTTATTCTACTTAGGATACGGAATATCTCAAGTAGGTACTGCAGCTATTTCATCTATCGGTATACCAGTACTTATAACATCTTGGTTTGATGATAGCATAAAAGGAAAAGTATTAGGTGTAGTATTTTCTGCTAGTGGTCTAGGAAATATATTCTTACAACAATTAACAGCAAGCTGGATAGCTGCTGATGGATATCAATTAGCATATAAAAAGTTCGCTTTATTATCAATAGCAGTAGGAGTTGTGGTATCTATATTATTTATAAGAATGCCAAAGAACAAATCTGAAATGATAAGTGGTAAAAAAGATTCTAAAGAAGAAAATAAAGAAGTATCTGTTGAAGAAAATACAGGATATACATTTGCAGAAGCTAAAAGTTTAAAAGCTTACTGGATATTCGCTATAGGATTTGTATTCATAGGAATATATGTATCAGCTTTAGCTACTCAATATTCAGCATACTTAAAAGCAGAAAACTTTGATGCTGCTATGTTAGGAACTGTAGGATCAGTATTTGCTGCATGCTCTTTAGTTGGTAACTTAATAGGAGGTACATTATACGATAAATTAGGAACTGTAAAAACTACAATCATAGGATTTGCGTTAGCAATAACAGCTTGTTTATCAATAATGTTTGCACCAAAAATACCAGCTTTAGCTTACGTTTATGGAACTACTAAAGGGTTATCTGTATTTGCTTACATCTTAGCTCCATCTATGTTAGTAGGTGCTTTATTCGGTAATAAAGATTTCGGAGGAATATTAGGTATAACTCAAGTATTCTTCGCTTTAGGATTCTCTTTTGGTTCAGCAGTATTCGGAATTATAGTTGACGCAGCTGGATATACGGTTGCTTGGTCATTCATATTAGCTTCTATTTTTGTTGCTTACGGAATGTTATTAGTAGCTATAAAAGCTATGAACAAATTAAACAAAGAAAGAGGCCAAAATATAGAAATGAATAATGCTTGCTAATTTTTAGCTTATAAAAAAAGAGCGTAGATAAATTCTACGCTCTTTTTTATACCTAATAAATTTTTAATCTGTACTATCATATTAAGTCTTTTTATTTTGACTTATATCAAGTTACATTCATCTCCAACTTTTACTCTTCCACCTTTAATTACTTTTGTAAAAATACCATTCTTAGGCATTATACATTCCCCCACCTGATAGTATATCTGGCATTTATCATGACACTTTTTACCAATTTGAGTCACTTCTAATATTACATCTCCTAATTGTATTAACTGACCTATAGGAAGAGTATGAAGCTCTATTCCTTGTACAACTAAATTTTCTCCAAATTCACCAAAGTTCACATTGGCACCTTTTCTTCTAAATTCATCTATTTTATTAAATTCTAATAAGCTTACTTGTCTATGCCACTTACCTGCATGGGCATCATTTTCTATACCAAAATCTTCAATAAACTTAGCTTCACTTATTTCATTTTTTAATGTCCCTTTCTTCTCACTTATACAAATTGCTAATACTTTTCCCATGTGTCTAACCTCCTATTTACCAAATGAACAATGAGGGAATGAACAAACTCCGCAATTTAAGCACATTCCACCATTTCCATATGCTGCTATATCTTTATAAGATAATTTTTCTTCTGCTAAAACCCTTGGAAGTACTAAATCAAAAATAGTTCTTTTTGAATACATAGCACAACTTGGCACTCCAAGAATTGGTGTATCTTTGTAGTACGCTAGTAAAAACATGGCTCCAGGAAGTACTGGTGCACCGTAAGTTACAATTTCACCATTACAATCTTTTATGCCTGAAGGTGTCACATCATCAGGGTCCACCGACATTCCTCCTGTACAAATTACCATATCCACCTTATCTTCTTCTATAGCCTTAATTATGTTTGAACTTATCATTTCTTTATCATCTGGAAGAATAACTTGCTTAACAATTTCTCCACCATAATCTTCTAGCTTCTCTTTCATTACAGGTAAAAAAGCATCTTTTATTCTCCCTTTGTAAACTTCATTACCTGTTGTTATAAGTACTGCTTTTTTAGGTTTTATTTCATCTATACTTATTATTTTTTCATTAATTAATTTTTCAGCTTCTATTATTTTTTCTTCATTTATTATTAATGGGATAACTCTAGTTGCGCCTATTTTTTCTCCAACTTTAACTGGAGTATTGTTATGCATAGTTGAAACTATTATTTCTCCCAACATGTTAAGTTTTAAAAGTTCTTCTTTGTCTACTCTTAATACTCCCATTTTTTTCGCAAAGAAATCTATTTTCCCTTCTTTTATCTCTTCTGATATATAACACCCTTCACCAAGAACTAAATCTTTAATTCTTATAGCTGCATCATTTTCGTGAAGCTCACCTTCTTTTTGTTCCCAAACATATATATGTTCCTTCCCTATATCTAAAAGCTTCGGTATATCTTCTTCCTTAATTACATGACCTTTTTTAAATAATCTTCCCTTAAATTCCCCAGGAACTATTTTTGTAACATCATGAGATAAAATACAACCTACAGCATCTTCTATTTTTATTTCTTTCATACTCTGCTCTCCTAAACTCTGTCTTCATTTAAATGAATTTCACTAATATTTTTT
>NZ_JANKBY010000300.1:0-4501 GCF_024621905.1 Terrisporobacter muris | reverse complement strand
TAGAGGTTGCGATATTTAAGAGTAGATTTGTGGAGTTAAGCACGAAGAAGCAAATCAAAAGGAAATGTCGCCGAAACATATAACTAATGCTTTAAAGTTATATCGTTGGGATTATACAGAATATGTATAATACTGTCATAAATATTATTTATGGGGAGCTATCATGACGGATATGTTTTTGTTAAATTTCAAAATATACTAATTTATAAAACACAGTCTTGAGTGATTAGCTCAAGGCTTTTTTTATTGTAAGCTTGAGCAAAGTGAATGTTGAGCAAGGTCGTTGCCTAAAGTGGTAAGGAAGGCATCTCGTTGGCAATATGAGCAAAGTGAATTTTAGTTTGTTTAATTAATCAATTTTAATTTAGTATGAGGAGGAAATGAAAACATGAATGTAACAACGTCAGTAAATGAAAAAAGAAAAAAATCTACAGGTGGAAACTTTAAAGTACCACATACATTAGTAATAATATCAGCTATTATACTCCTTGTATCAATAGCTACTTATATAGTACCAGGAGGTGCTTATGAGAAAGCAGTAAATGATTTAGGTAAAACTGTAGTTGTGGATGGATCATTTAAATATATAGAAAATGAGCCACAAGGATTATTTGCAATATTACAAGCGCCTATCCAAGGAATTGTAGATAGTGGAGAAATAATAGCATTTTTATTTATAGTAGGTGGAGCTTTTAATATAATATCAAGAACAAAAGCAATAGATTTCGGTATTGTTAATATAGTAAATGTGTTTAAAGGGAAAGAAATTTTAATTATTCCAATAATAACTACAATCTTCTCTTTAGGTGGTGCAGTATTTGGAATGTACGAAGAATCAGTGCCATTTGTTGCGATTTTAGTACCATTAATGCTGGCTCTAGGATATGACAGTATAATGGCGGTTGCAGTTACATATTTGGCATGTGCTCTAGGATTTTCTTCAGCAATGCTTAATCCTTTTACAGTAGGGATAGCGCAATCAATAGCAGAAATACCAATGTTTTCTGGAATAGCATATCGTACAATAATATGGGTAATAACAACTATTGTTGGATGTGCGTTTTTAATGATGTATGCTAGAAAAATTAAAAAGAATCCTGAGTTAAGCCCAGTTTATGAAAGTGACAAAATAAAAAGAGAAAACTTACAAAACTTTGAAGAAGACCATGGAAAATTCACTTTAACTCATAAAGTAATATTAGCTTCACTTGCCATATGTATAGGTGTAATAGTTTGGGGAGTTTTAGCTAAGGGGTTCTGGATACCTCAAATAGCAGCAGTATTTTTAATAACGGGATTATTTAGTGGAATAATAGGAAGACTTTCAGGAGATGAAATGGCAGATGCATTTTTAGAAGGCGCAAAAGGTATGATAGGTGCAGCTGTTATGATAGGATTTGCAAGAGCTATAGTAATAGTTGCTGAAAATGCAAGTATAATAGATACAATTTTATATAACTTATCTAATGTAATAGGACAGTTACCTTCATTATTAGCAGCTTGTATAATGTACCCTATACAAATGTTCATCAACTTCTTTGTTGGCTCAGGTTCAGGACAAGCAGCTTTAACAATGCCAATACTAGCACCACTTGGTGATTTAATAGGAGTATCTCGCCAATTAACAGTTTTAATATTCCAATTTGGAGATGGTTTCTCAAATATTATCTTCCCAACATCAGGAATATTAATAGCTTGTTTAGGAATAGCTGGAGTTCCTTTTGGAAAATGGTTCAAATGGGTACTTCCATTACAAGGAATATTATTTGTTTTAGCAATAACATTTATCACAATAGGTTCGCTTATGGGATGGTCATAATAAGAGAGGGAGATTACATATGAAAGAATTATTAAATAAAGAAGTAGAAAATTTAAGAAATGAATTAGTTGAAATTAGTGAATATATGTATCACAATCCAGAGCTGGGAAATGAAGAGTTTAAATCTGTTCAAAAACTGACTTCACTATTAGAAGAACATAATTTTATAGTGGAAAAAGAGTTTTTAGGACTTAAAACTGCTTTTAGAGCAGTATATGACAGTAATAAACCAGGTTTAACAGTTGGTTATTTATGCGAATATGATGCTCTTCCAGAAATAGGTCATGGGTGTGGACACAATATGATAGGTACCATGTCAGCAGGTGCCGGTGTTATTTTAAGTAAAATTTTAGATGAGGTGGGAGGGCGTATCATAGTATATGGAACTCCTGCTGAAGAAACTGATGGAGCAAAAGTAATATTTGCAGAAGAAGGAGTCTTTGAAGAGTTGGATGCAGCAATGATACTTCATCCTTCCAACGCAACTAGCAAAAGTGGAACATCTATGGCACTTTATCCACTACAATTTACATACAAAGGGAAAACTGCCCATGCGGCATCTTGCCCACAAGATGGTATAAATGCATTAAACAGTGTTATACAATTATTCAATGGAATTGATGCTCTTCGCCAACACGTAACACCAGATGTTAGAATGCACGGAATAATAACTAATGGAGGTGTTGCTGCAAACATAGTTCCAGACGAAGCAGTGGCACAGTTCTACTTTAGAGCAGCTAAAAAAGAAACTGTTACTGAGTTGTTGGAAAAGGTTAAAGCTATAGCAGAAGGTGCAGCACTTATGACAGGTGCCACACTTGAAATGGAAAGATTCGAGTTACCCTATGATAATTTAGTAACTCATGAAAATTTATCAGATGCTTTTACTGAAAATCTTAAGGAACTTGGTATTACAGAGTTTGCAACAGACAAGATTTTTGGTTCAAGTGATATAGGCAATGTAAGCCATATAGTACCTACTATTCATCCTAATATAGGTATATGTGATCGTAGCGTGATTAGTCATAGTAGAGAAATGGCTGATGCGACTGTAACAAAACTTGGACATGAGAGATTGATTACAGGAACGTTGGCTCTTGCTTATACAGGATATGATGTTTTAACTAAAAAAGTTGAGTTATAAATAGAAAAAACTTCTAGTCTACAATTTAGAGGCTAGAAGTTTTTTGTTTATTGATTACCATAAGTTGAGCTATAATAGACTACAAAAAAAGTGTATATATGCTATTTTTCATTATTTACATTAACAAGAAACTAAAACTGTTAAATATATATCCAGTTATAATTATACCAATAGTAACTATTCCAACAAAGATACATAATAATTTTGGCTTAATCACCTTACTAAGCATTATTATAGATGGAAGTGATAGGGCTGTCACACTCATCATAAATGCTAAAATAGTGCCAATAGGGACACCAGCCATAAACAATGCTTCGGCTATAGGTATTGTACCAAAAATATCTGCATACATAGGTATACCAACTATTGCAGCTATTAAAACTGAGAATGGGTTTTCGTGACCTAATATAGAAAGAATCATATCTTGTGGTATCCAGTTATGAATTAATGCACCTATACCAACACCAATTAGAACATATATATATACATTCTTAACTATAACTTTTGTATCATCCAAAGCGTAATTTAATCTTTGTTTTTGATTAAAATTCTCAGACTCATCATATAAATCTCTAGTTTTTTCATTATAAGTTCTTATTTCATCTTCCATATTAAGTTTGCTTATTATAGTACCACCTACAATGGCTATTACAAGTCCTAAAACTACATAAACAATAGATATTTTCATTCCAAAGAAAGATGCAAGTAATAATAATGAAGCAATATCAACCATTGGAGAAGATATTAAAAATGAAAAAGTAACACCCAAAGGTAAGCCTGCATTACTAAATCCTATAAATATAGGAATACTAGAACAAGAACAAAATGGAGTAACAGTACCAAGAAGGGCTGAAACTGTTGCACCATAAACTCCTTTAAACTTACTTAATATTCTCTTTGTTTTTTCTGGTGGGAAGTAACTTTGTATATAAGATATAAGGAAAATAAGTACAGCTAAAAGTATAAATATTTTTATAGTATCATAAATAAAGAATTGTATACTTCCTCCCATTTTAGATGAAACATCTAGTTTTAAAATGTTTTCTACAAATATGGTGATTAAATCAGATAACCACTTCATACCTAGAATCTGCTCTGTAAAAAAATTAAAAGCATTCATATAAACCTCCTATAATGCATCAAAAAAAATTGATGTTAAAATGATAAATAAATGTATATCCAACTAAATTGAATATACTTATATTTATTATATCAAAAAAAGTTGATTTGAGAACCCTTTATAAAAATAATTTTTGAATTACTTCATAAGTTAAAACTCTAGATATACTATCCTTATTCACAGAGTAATAATTCCATTTGCCTATGGAAGTTTTACTTATTAGATTTGCTGAAAGGAGCATTTTTAGATGATAAGATAGTTTTGATTGGGATATATCAAACAGATCTACCAGCTTGCAAACACAGACGCTTTCTTCAGTATATAGCTTTTTTAATATTTGTAATCTGATTGGATCAGATAATGCTTTAAAAATTAATTCATAGTTTTCCATATTAATACCTCCGATATTTTATATTAT
>NZ_JANKBY010000002.1:0-44891 GCF_024621905.1 Terrisporobacter muris | reverse complement strand
ACTACATTTTTTTATTTTTATACAAAATATGACACTTATACTTTTTTTAATATAATAAAAAAGCTATGAATTATGCAGTTTTACCTAACTTCATAGCTTTTTTATTATATGTTTTAAATTATTATTTTTATTCCAAAATTTCTTTTACTGTTGGAAATTGGTCTATATTAGTATGTGGTAAGAAGCATGCAGAAACAAATTCGTCCATATATGTAGGGTATACACTTAACTCAACATATGTCATTTGAGATCCTATTTCTTCTAATTTCTGTCTAGCATCTGAACTTATTAAACTTAAGTATGATCCAACTAATGAACTATTTCCTATATATTTAAACTTACTTCTATCTACATCTGGAAGCAATCCTATTAATATTGAATTCTCAATATCAAGATTATTTCCTATTCCACCTGCTATATAAACATTATCTATCACTTCAAAGTCCATACCAAGACTTTCTACAAGAACTGATGCTCCAGAATAAATTGCACCTTTTGTTCTAATAAAATTATCAATATCAATTTCATTTATAAATAGGTCATTTTCTAAATCTGCATACTCTTCTTTAAATGCCAATACGTATTCACCTATATCATGTTCATTAAATCTAATTCTTTTATTGTCTAACTCCTTCTTAATTTTTCCTCTTCTATCAATTATTCCTTTAAGAAGCATTTGACAAATTAAATCTATTATACCTGAACCACAAATTCCTATAGGTGTACATTCTCCGATTATTGTTAACTCAGGGTCCAAAGTATTTTCATCTATACTAACTTTTTCTATAGCTCCATCTGACGCCCTCATACCACAGCTAATTCCTCCACCTTCAAAAGCCGGTCCTGCTGAGCATGCACAACACATCATAAAATCTCTATTCCCAAATACAATTTCTCCATTAGTTCCTAAATCTATGAATAATGTATTCTCATCACTAGCCCATATTCCAGCTGATAATGTACCTGCTGTTATATCTCCTCCTACATAACTTGCCACATTCGGAGATAAGTATATTAAAGCACTTTTATTTACATTTAATCCTACATCTTCACCCATTAAATTAGGTGATTTTAGATATGGAGGAATATAAGGTTCTAATCTTAAATAATCAGGGTATATACCTAAGAAAAGTGTAGACATTGTTGTATTACCAGATAATACAACTCTTACTACATTATTTTTATTTATACCTGTACTAGCATATATAGATTCGATTAAAGGATTAAGAGTTTCATCTATAATTGCTTTTCTCATTACTTCTAAATTATTTTTTCTTATAGCAAATACGATTCTATTAATTACATCAGCACCGTATTTTATTTGTGCATTTCCTGAAGATGCTTTTTCTACAACTTCATTAGTAATTAAGTTAACTAAACAAACAACTACAGATGTTGTTCCTATATCTATAGCTAGTCCGTATAATTCACCTTCTTTATTACCTGATTCTATATTTAATATAGTTATCTTACTTTTCTTTTTTACATAAGTTAAAGTGATTTTAAAGTTGTCTTCTCTTAATACTTTAGGTAATTTTTTTAATATGTCTAATCTAAAATCTATTCCTTCAAATCCTAAATCTTGTTTTATTTGTCTTTCTAATCTGTCCACATCACTTATATTATCATCTAGTGATGGTTCATCTAGTTCAATATATTTTTTCTCAACATTAGTACTATAAGAGAATTCATTTTCTTCTATTATTCCTCTAGCTCTATCAAATAATTGTTTATCTACCTTTTTCCCAGATCCTTCTATTTTCATGTCATGCATTGATGATGAAAGTTTAGATGGAACATCTATCGTAATATCTCCAGTAACTTTTGTAGCACATGCTAAAATATATCCTTGATCATATTCTTCATCACTAATATGTACTGTTTTTTCTGTATCACACTTTCCCTCTAATAACTTTACTTTACATTTTCCACATGATTGAGCCCCGTTACAAGGTGCATCTATAAAAATATCTGCTTCTCTCGCTAAATCTAATAAATTTTTCCCAAGTTCACATTCTACTTCTTTGTTATGTGATTTAAAAAATACTTTAGCCATTCTTACTCACCCCAATAAATTAATTTTTATAATCACTCAACCTTCTATATTACTAAAATATTAATAAAATAACCTTTTAATATTATTTAAATTCTATATGATTAAAAAAGCATAGTAAACTTAATTCTATTAAATTTACTATGCTTTCATTTTAATTCAAATTATATGTTAACTATATATTATTCTAAACCTTTTTCGTAGTCTTCTCCACTTAATAAAGTATCTAACTCAGCTGGATCTGACATTTTTACTTTACATATCCATGCATCATATGGAGCTTCATTAACATATTCAGGTTCATCTTCTAATTTATCTTCGTTTATTTCAACTACTACTCCTGAAACTGGAGCTATTAAATCAGAAGCTACTTTAGATGATTCTATAACACCAAAAGACTCATCTTTTGTTAGTTCATCATCTATTTCTGGCATTTCAACGAATAAAACTTCTCCCAATTGTTCTTGAGCAAAGTCACTTACTCCAACAAATGCAAACTCTCCTTCAACTTTTACCCAAGTATGTTTTGGAGAATATTTTAATCCTGCTACTGTACTCATATATATTTCTCCCCCGATATCTTTATTTAAATTACATTATTGGATCCATAGATAAAGCTGGATGTCCTTTTTCTTCAAGGAATGCACAAACTGATTCAGAATCAACTGCTATAGTTTCATCACAAATCATTTCGCTGAAGTTTTCTATTCCAGCCATTTCTTGAACTGTAGCATTTAATTTATCAGCTACGAAATCTTTTAATTCTTTTGGCATCCAAACTATTCTTTCTGGTCCACCTTCAGTATAAGCAAATTTCTTAGAAGATATGAAATGTCTACCATGACCCATGAATCCAGGAGTTTGAACTCCACCACCAGTCATAGAAGCAAGTTCACCGAAAGTCATACCAACTGGAGTAATTCCAGGGAACTCTCTATTTACTATAACTAATCCATTAGCTTCTGGCATGATACCACATATACATTCGAAACATCCACAAGAAGTCATAGGATCTTCCATTATAGAGTAAAGAGTAACACTCTCAACTGCACCTTGAGATATTTCATTTACAGTATCATTAACTGATTGCCAAATACCTTTCTTGTCGTCTAAACATTCACCTTTAGCTATTGGTTGGCAAGGTCCTGTTGGATTAAGTTCTTTAGTAGCTTTAGCATCTAACCAAGAAACTGCACCACAAAGTCCTAATCTCTCAGGAGTAACTACACAAACGTGAGCTGGAGCGAATGATTGACACATGTTACAAGAATAGAAGTCTTCAACACTTTCATCAACAAGAGATGCTAATCTGTCATCTCTAGCTTCATATTTAGCTAAAGCTTCAGCTTTTCTTTCATTAACTATTGCTTCATCAGTAATTATAGTAACTTCACACTTATCAACAACAGCTTCGAATTCATCTTTCATCATAGCATACATAACTTCACCTATATGCTCAAGAGTAAATCCTTTTTCAACAGCATCTTTAGATATTCTTACCCAAGACATATCTCTTTGACCAACATGCATTAATCCTTCTATGTAGTTCATGAAGTAGTGGAATCTTCTTTCAAGAACTGGTTCGAAGTCTTCTTGCATTGCTTTACCAGCAACATTAACTACTATAGCAAGTGGTAATCTAGTTACACCATCTGCTAATTTAGCCGGATCTATATTTTCACCTATAACTTCTATTTTATGGTCTTCTACTTCTGCCATAGATTTAGCTATAACTAATTCCCAAGCAGGAGTTTTATTTCCACCGAATTCGTAAGCCATTTCAGATTTTCTTATTCTTTCACCTTCGAAAGCTGCAGCGAATCCAACTGGTATAGGTATTTCAGTAACTTTTATTTTTATGTTTCTAGCTTCTAAAGAAGTAGCAACAAATTTATCGTAATCTCTTTGAGTTAATAAGTTGCAAGGAACTTCAGTAACAACTTGATCAGTTATAACTGGGAATCCAAGTGCTATAGCACCAGCACCACAAGCAACTATTAATTCACTAAGTGGTCCAAATGCATTTACGAATGCAGGAACCCTCTTAGCTGTGTATTCTAATAATTGATTTAAATCTCCTGGAGGAACAGCACCGAATATTAATGCAGCTCTTATAGCAACAGAAACAACATGGATAACTGATGTTACATCATATCCTAGAGGTATAACACGAAGCTCTACACTCATTTTTACTCCAGCCTCTATAGCTTGATCTATAACTTTTCCAACTAAGAAAGTCATTATACCTTTAGATTGATAGTCTTTAACTACTTTTGCTAATGTTTCAGCGTCTGGGCATTCACCTAATACAACTGCAACACCAGGTATATCTCCTGTAACTAATGGTACACCTAAAGATCTGATTATAGGGTCAACTACATGCCCTGCACATGGAGCCTCGTATGGAGCCTCGTTTAAAGCATATTTAACTGCTTCAACTATTTCAGCAGCTAAAGCTGTAGCTAAACCAGCATTTAAAGCTGTTTCAAGTAATGGTTTTTCTACTATTAAAGATTTTACTATTGCTAAAGCACCTTCTAAATCTCCTAAAGTAGCCATTTTTTGACCTGTTGCAGCATATATACATGGAAGAGAATATGCTGTATCTGGGAATGCCACTGGGCATTCTTTACCTTTTTCTGCTATTGCAGTTGTAAGTGCTCCATTTGCTGCATCATATGCTTGATTTGCACCTGTGTAAATTATGTTATATAAATTCACTTTTTACTTCCCCCTTTTATGAATTATATGTTTATATTCAAGCTAGGCATTAATTTTTAATGCCTAGCTATTAAAACCTAATTCTAATTTAAAATTCTAATTTTTATTATCCTTTATAATCAAAAGCTAAGTCTTTTACTTCTAAGTAAGAGTCTGCATATAAGTTAGCATTTCTTATTATGTCGCAAGATTTTATAGTTTGCATCAATAATTCATCTAATGGGTTAACTATAGCAGAAGAGAATCCATTAGCCATTGCCATTGCTAACCAGTTACTATCTAGTATAGGTCTTATATGTTTTGGACAACCATTAGAAACGTTAGATAATCCACCAGTAGTTTTTAATCCCATTTCAGTCATTTGTCTTATAGCTTCTAAAACGTCCATTTGTTTATCTTGCATTCCTTTTATAACTAAGCAAAGTGGGTCAAAGTATACATCTGTTTCTGGATCTATTCCAGCCATAGCAGCTGCTTCTATTAACTCAGTACAATATCCCATACGTTGTTCGTTATCAGCAGGTATACCTTCTTTAGCACATAATGCTATTATAGCTGCATCGTATTCTCCAGCAACTTCCATTAAGTGCATTCTATCTCCAGCATCTGCAGAGTTTATGATTGGTTTTCCATGGGTTCTATCATAAACTTTTAATCCAGCTTCTAAAGCTGCAACGTTAGCAGTATCTAGAGCTAGTGGAACATTGTTTAATTCACTTTGAAGTAACTTAACTCCCCATTCCATTATTTCTGCTCCATCTCTTTCTGCTGGTCCTATATTAAAATCTATAACATGAGCTCCTGCATCTAATTGCTCTACAGCTCTTTTTATTATTGGTTCTGGATTTCTTTCAGCTATAGCTTTTCTTATTGGTGGTGCTATACAGTGAATTCTTTCACCTATAATCATAAATTTTTCCATATTAATTTATCCCCCTTAGATTTTATATGTTTATATTTATACGACCTAATTAGTTAAATAAACTTTTATCTATTTCCCATATTTTTCTTTTAAGAATTTTGGAAGTTCCATAGCCTCTGGAGTACCAACTATAACATTCCAATCTGGTAAATTATCTTGTACATCTGCTTGTATAACTGCTACTTTACCTGGTATGATTAAATCTCTACACTTAGTCATATCAGCTATTCCACATTCTTTAACAAAGTTACCTATTACACTACCACCAAATTTACCAGCAGCCCAAGAAGTAAGAACTGAATATCCACCTGCATCAGGTATTACTAACCAGCATGGAACTTTAGATCTTTCAAGTTCACCAGTTACAACGAAGTAAGTTAAGGCAAAGTCAACAGTTACTAAAACTGGAGAGTTTTCATCTGGGTTATTTATTGGATAAATCTTAGTTTCAACTCTCATTGGTTTTTGAGGGTCAGTGAATAAGTTTTGTCTTAAAGCATATAATGGTAATGCTTTAGCATAGCTTATATCATCTATTACTATTATAGAACCATATTTAACTGTGAATGCAGATGATAATGCAACTTCCATCATTTCATCCCCATTAGCTAATTTATTTACGAATACTATAGATGGGTATCCGAAAGTTCTATCTTGTTCTTTTAATGCTATTCTTCTTACTTGAACTGCATTAGTGAAAGTATCTTTTGTATTTTCACCAGTTACATCAAGTATTAATTCTTTATATCCAGCTTTTTGAACTAATTCAACAGTAGAATATAAGTCTTCTAAGCTAGCAGCTTTTAAACCTAAAGCTAAGTTGTCACCTTTAACTACGTCTATCATAGCTTCGTAGTTATCTTTAGTTGCACCAACTACAACTGGGTTTAATCCAGCAAGTTCTGCAACAGCTTCTTTTGCTACTTCAGCATCGTCTACATTTAATATAAATGCAACTTTAGTTTGTTCTTTTAATTTTTTGATTACATTTAAGAAGTTTTCTTTGTTTCCGCTATATGTAACGCAAGCAAATTCAGCCTTCATTATTTCTCCAATTCTTTCATATTCCACTTTATTAATGTTAGCTATTTTAGCTTCTACTTCTTCTTTAGTCATACAGTCACAGAATGCAACAGCATATCTATTTTTACTTACTAAAGTTTTTTCATGTCTAAATAATACAGTTTCTCCACCTATAGTATACTCGTTTTCTCCAGCTCCAACTTTTAAAGTTTTCATTGGAGGTGCTGTAGCCTCTGATAGTTTTTGTATTGCTTCATCAGACATGTGTGGACATTTTTCTACCTCTACTGCTCCACTGGCAACTTTCATAGAGAAAGCCATACAAGTTGGAAATCCACATTCTTTACAGTTTTTCTTTGGTGTTAATTTAAATATATCTAAAGCTTTAAGTGCCATTATTTTATCCCCCTAACCTTACAAATATTATTAAGCTAACTCGCTTACAAATGATTTTATAGTTTTTACTGACTCTGGATGACGAAGTATTACAGCATCAGATCCGCCTACTAAAACAGCTGTAGCAGTAGAAATTTCCATTGCTATACTTCTCTTCTCACTACATCCCCATTCTGGTTGGTCTGCTTCTGTAGCTATAGCTTCTTTAACATGACCAACTTCAAAAGAAACTGGTGTTACTATAGGTATTTGTAATTGCTTGTCATTTTGATTGAAAGCAGCAAGTCTTATTCTATCCATTGTAGATGCAACATACTCATATCCATATCCAACAGCTGAACATCCAACATTCATAACTATATTTTCAGGTTTAACACCTAATTGAGTTAACAAAACATTCATTTGCTTAGCTAAGTTTATATCAACAGCTGATTCTGCACCAACTTTTTGACCATATGCTAGTCCTGCAGCAGCTCCTACTTCTTTGTAGTTATCTTCAACTGCAGATAATATTAAAACATTTTTTCCTTCTAAAGCTTCTGCAACTTTAGCAAATAATTTACCATCTTTTTCAGCAACTCCACATCCTGCAACTACTAAAGGTAAATCTATTGCATCAGCAACTTTTTTAGCCACTTCTGCACATTCTTCAGGAGATTTATCATCAGCGTTAGGATCTGCTCCAACAAATCTTAAGCAAACAAAATCTGCTTCAGTATTATCTTGAACATATTTTGCCCAAGCAGCAGGGTCATTTGCTACATCTTTATACATTTCTTTGTAGCAATCAATCCAACTTTCTGGATATATATCATTTATTTCTATCCCTACTTTTTGAATGTTACCTGTATCACCATCAAAGCTATAGAATGGTAATACATTCTCTCCACCTAGTTTTATAGCTTTTTCTCCTGTTCCTATTACTACTTCACTTATTTTCCCAGAACTCTTTTGAACAGACATTTTAAATGCCATATTTTTTTCCCCCTTAAGCCTATTTTAATTCTAATTTCGCCACTACTTCTTCTATGGCCAATCTAGATTTTGATTCTTTTGGTAATTGTACTAATGGAATACCATCTGAATCATATTTATATATTAATTCATCTAAAGGTACAACACCTAGAAGGTCTAAATTATGTTTAGTAATTTCTTCTTTTACACCAGCATTTAATATTCCATCTGGTACTTTATTTACTATAAGATAGACCTTTCCAACACTTAAATTTAATTCAATAGCTAAGTCTCTAATTCTTGCAACAGCTTGGATACTTCTTCTTGAACAGTCACTAACTAATAATAAAGTGTCTATATGCTTAGTTGTTTTTCTACTTAAATGTTCCATCCCTGCTTCATTATCAGTAATAACATAGTCGTATTGGCCAGAAATCTTCTTAACTTGTTCTCTTAATATTCCATTTACGAAACAATAACATCCTTCGCCTTCAGATCTCCCCATTACTAACAAGTCATATCCGTCTCCTTCTACTAATATAGAATTTAACTTCCATTGTAAAAACTGAGCTTTTGTCATACCTCCAGGAAATGAATCTCCTCTTTTTTCAGTCATATTAGCTTCTTCCCTAATTTGACCTATAGTAGCTTCTACTTCAACCCCTAATACTTCATTAATATTAGCATTGGCATCTGCATCAACTACAAGAATTGGTTTTTTATTTTGTTTTAATAATGTATCAATTAAAAGCCCTGTAAGACTTGTTTTACCAGTTCCACCTTTTCCTGCTACCGCTATGTTATAACTCATTTTAAGATTTCCCCCTTGATATGCCTAAACAGAGCTTTTCTTCTTACTCTGTTTATAAACTTATAAAGATGATGGTACTGAATGAACGCATTCTCCATGAACATCATGTAATGCTTCCATAATACCTTCAGATAAACTTGGATGAGCATGTATTACTTTTCCTACATCCTTAGCTTTTAATCCTAAGCCTACTGCTAGAGATAATTCAGTTAATAAATCTGTACAATGAGGTCCTACTAAAGTAGCTCCTATTATTACATCATCTTTATCAACTAATACTTTGATAAATCCTTGTATTTTTCCTATAGCTTTAGCTTTACCTAAACCTCTAAAATCAAATTTACCAACGTGATATTCCACACCTTCAGCTTTTAACTCATCTTCAGTTTTACCTACACCTGCAACTTCAGGTTCAGTATAAACACAACTTGGGATAGATTTATAATTAACTGTTTCGCTATTTCCTTTTACTGCATTTTCTGCAGCTACCATACCTTCAGCAGATGCAACGTGTGCAAGCATTGCTCCTGGTATAATATCACCTATAGCATAAACACCTTCTAGATTTGTTTCCATATATTCATTTACTTCTATGAATCCTCTGTCAGTCATTTTAACACCAGCTTCAGCTACACCAGAGTTAGCTAAGTTTGGTTTTCTTCCTGTACAAAGTAATACTACTTCTGCTTCTAAAGATTTGCCATTATTTAAGTTAAGTTTTACTATGTCATCACTAACTTCAAAGCTGTCAGTAGCAACATTACACATAACTTTTATTTTGTCTTTCTTGAATTGTCTTGCAAGAGCTTTAGCACCATCAGAGTCCATTCTTCCTAATATTTGTGGAAGAACTTCTATTATAGTTACTTTAGTTCCTAATGAAGAGTAGAATTGACCTATTTCAGATCCTATAACTCCACCACCTATAATAACCATAGATTTTGGTAATTTTTCTAAACTTAATACTTCATCAGAAGTTATAACATTCTTACCATTGTAAGGCATGAATGGGAATACTGTAGGTATAGATCCGTTAGCTAATATTATTTTATCAGCTTTAACTTCTTCTACACTTCCATCATCTTTAGTAACTTCTATAGTATTTTTATCAATTAGTTTTCCAAATCCATCTATTTTTTTAACTCCTCTTTTATCAAAAAGGAATTGGATTCCAGCTACTAATTCATCTGTTACTTTTTGTTTTCTAGCTACTATAGCTTCAAAATCAGGTTTAATTTCACCTTCTACATTAATACCAAAGTTTTTAGCTTCTTTAACTGTTCTTAATACATCACTAGAAGCTAATAATGCTTTAGTTGGTATACAACCTACATTTAAGCAAGTTCCGCCTAGTTTATTTTTTTCTATTACTGTTACTTCAGCACCAAGCATAGCTGCTTTTA
The DNA here is from genome assembly GCF_024621905.1 of Terrisporobacter muris. Taxonomy (NCBI): domain Bacteria; kingdom Bacillati; phylum Bacillota; class Clostridia; order Peptostreptococcales; family Peptostreptococcaceae; genus Terrisporobacter; species Terrisporobacter muris. Next base: position 34,608 of record NZ_JANKBY010000002.1, on the reverse strand, counting down.
AAGCTGCTACATATCCTCCTGGTCCTCCTCCAATTACTGCAACTTTCATGTTCAATCCCCCATTTAACCTAAAACAAAATTTTTATAATCCTGCTTCATCTAATATTTTTGGAACATTTTCCTCTGCACCAATTGCCATTATATGTACACCATCGCATAAATTTTCTTCTCTAAGTTGTCTAATAAACTCTCCAGCCATCTTAATACCTTCTTGTACATAATTTCCTTTACCAGCTGCCTTCAATCTTTCTATTTGATCATCTGGAACAAATATACCAGGAACATTAGCTGTCATGAACTTAGCCATTCCAGGTGATTTTAATGGAACTATACCAGCTAGGATTTTGCAATCCATATCCTTAGTAAGTTCTCTAAATTTTCTCATGTGCTCTATATCATAAACTGCTTGAGTTTGGAAAAATTTAGCTCCAGCATTTATTTTCTTTTGCATTTTTAATAATTGTACTTCTATTGGAGAATATTCAGGTGTAACACAAGCTCCTAAATAGAAATCTGTTTTACCTTGTAATTCTAATCCTACACTATCTACCCCACTATTTAATGTAGAAGCTGTTTTTAATATACTTACAGAATCTAAATCAAATACTGGTTTAGCTTGTGGGTGGTCACCAACACTTGTATGGTCACCTGTTAAAGCTAATAAATTCGGTATACCAAATACACCAGCAGAAAGCATTTCACCTTCTATTGCTATTCTATTTCTATCTCTACCAGTCATTTGTATAACTGGCTCTAATCCTATATCTTTTAATAATTTACATGTAGCTAGAGAAGTTGCTCTCATTACAGCAGATTGGAAATCTGTTACGTTTGCAGCATGTACTCTTCCCACACACATTTTTGCACATTCTATCAAGTGAGAAAGGTCTGTACCTTTTGGTGGTGCCATTTCTGCAGTTACAGCAAATTCTCCTCTTTCAAATGCTTCTTGTAACTTACTCATGAAAATAATCCCCCTTTATTTACCTAACTTTTAAGCTTCAGCTTCAGCTTTATTATTTGCGTTGTGTCTTCTTGGATTTAATTGTTTAGAATAATCTTTTGGAGCTCTTATTTCTAATAAATTGTCTAGTTGATTCAAATCTCTAAGTCTTTCATAGATTTTTACCCATGCACAATCATTATCTGGGTCAACTTCACATTTACCATTTTTAGCTCCACCACATGCACCATTTATTAATCCTTTAGCACACATAGTAACTGGACAAATTCCTCCAGTCCAACCAAGTTCACATTCTCCACATGCCTTACATGCTTCTTCAAATTGACCAACTCTTTCAACTTCACCTATAAATAAAGTATTATTAGCTGGGTAAACAGGAATATTTTGTTTTTTAGTATTTTTTACAATAGTTTGAGTTCCATCTCCACATGCTAATGACAATATTGCATCAGCATCTTTTAACTCATTTTTTAATGATTTAAATTCTTTTTTACCTAATAACAAGTTACAAGCCGTATCTGGAAGAAGATATCCTAATACTTCTTTTCCTTCAGCTTCTAATAAAGCTTTCATTTCTTGTATTTCAGGTTCACCACCAGTTTTACTAGCAGCTGCACATTGGTTACATCCTACTAATATAACCTTTTTAGCGTCTTTTAAAAATCCTAGTATTTCAGCCATTGGTTTTCTATCAGATATTACCATAGATATTTTCCCCCCAAAGTTTTCTATTTCAAATACATTTATGTCTAACTACTTGTTGTTTTGTTGCTTACATGCTTTTATTACATGTTTAGCAAGTATAGAAGTTGTTACTGAACCAACACCTGCTGGAACTGGAGTTACCATTGATGCTTTTCCTACAACATCATCAGTATCAACATCTCCACAAATTCCTCCACCTTCTGGTTTAGCATTTATACCAACATCTATTACAACTGCCCCCTCTTTAACATAATCAGCTGTAACCATTCTTGCTCTACCAACACCTGCAACTAATACATCTGCATCAGCACAAACTTTTGGTAAATCCTTAGTTTTTGAGTGACAAATTGTAACTGTAGCATTTTCACCAAGTAATAACATAGATACTGGCTTACCTACTACCATCGATCTGCCTAATACAACTACATTAGCCCCTTTTAATGGAACATTATAATGTTTTAATATTTCAACAACTGCTGTAGGAGTACATGGAGGGAATCCAGTTTTATCTCCTTCCATTAACTTTGCAGTATTCATTGGACTAAAACAGTCAACATCCTTTTCTGGTGCTATAATATTTTTTATTACATTTTCATCTATTCCTTCTGGTAATGGTCTAAAAGTTAATATTCCATGTACTGAAGAATCATCATTTAATTTTTGTAATGTTTCTATATATTTATCTTGAGTTGTTCCATCTGGTAACTCAGTTACTTCTGTAGTAATCCCTATTGTTTCACATTTCTTAAGAGCACCTTTTTCATAAGAAAGATCATTAGGTTTGGCTCCAACTCTTAAAATAGCTAATTTAGGTTGTATACCCTCTTTAACTAAAGCTTCACATTCACCTTTTAAGACTTCACTAAGTGCATCTCCAACTGGTTTACCTTTAATAATTTCTCCCACTCTTTTTCTCCTCCCACATTAAAAAGATTACGTTTCTTATTGTCCTCATTTTAATTATATACTTATCTTTTTTTCTTCGCTTTTATATAAATTGTTTTGTTCAAAAATATATTTTTATTTTACCCTAAAGCAACTAATACTTTTTGATATACTTCATCACAAATTTTCACACCTTCTTGAACTAATTGGTTACATTCTTTTTCTATCTTCTCTGCATACTCTCTATCTTTCATTGAATTAACATTAATTATTACATTTAATTGCCCTGATAATATAGCAGCTCTTAAGCATTGAACTCCACATCCTACATCACTTATTGCAAGTTTTGAACCTTTATCAACTAGTTCTTCATGTAGTTTTATAGAGTCGAAACATAATCTCACTATATCCATAGGTACTTCACATGCAACTTTCAAACATTTTTCCATTGTTTCAGTCTTATATTGTTTTTCTTCCTCAGTAGAAGTTGGAAGACCATAAGCTTTTGATAATGGATAAAATCCTTCTGCATCTTTATCTATCATAGATAATAATTCTTCTTCTAATTTTGCTGCTTTATCTAGTATTTCTTGAATAGCTTCTTCATACTGAGCATATTTTTTCTTTCCAGTAGTTAAGTTACAAACCATACTCCCTAGAGCCATTCCTATTGCTCCAGCAAGTGCAGCAGCTCCTCCTCCTCCTGGTACAGCAGCTTTAGAAGCTAATACTTCAATAAAATCTACACAACTTTTTTGTGCCATTTTTTCCATAAAGATTTATGCCTCCTTAAGTTATTCAAGGTTAATTTGAAGGTAGTGCACAAGATAATACTTTGCACTACCTTTTTGTGTTTATATGTTATCCGATTAATTTTTAATTTTTAGAGATTAGAATAATCCTGAGATTACTCCACTTTCATCAACATCTATTCTTTCAGCTGCTGGACGTTTTGGAAGACCTGGCATCTTCATTATTTCTCCAGTAAGAGCAACAACAAATCCTGCACCTGCAGAAACTGTTACTTGTCTAACTGTAATCTTGAATCCAGTTGGTCTACCTAATACATTAAGATCATCAGTTAAAGAATATTGAGTTTTAGCCATACATACTGGCATATTTCCAAATCCTAAACCTTCTAATCTAGTTAATTCTTTTTTAGCTTGTGGAGTAAAGTTTACACCATCAGCTCCATATATCTTAGTAGCTATTGCTTCTATTTTTTCAACTAACGTTAAATCATCTTCATAACAGAATTGGAAGTCATTTGGCTGTTCACAAAGTCTTACTACTTCTTTAGCTAATTCAATTCCGCCTTCTCCACCTTTAGCCCATACTTGAGATAAAGCAACATTAACGCCTAGTTCTTGACATTTAGCTCTAACTAAATCAACTTCTGCTTGTGTATCAGTTGGGAATTCATTTATAGCAACCACTGCTGGTAATTTATAAACTTGAGTTATATTTTCAACGTGTTTTAATAAGTTTGGTATACCTGCTTCAAGAGCAACTAAGTTTTCTTCGTTTAACTTATCTTTTGGAACTCCACCATTGTATTTTAATGCTCTAACTGTAGCAACTATTATAACAGCATCTGGTTTTAAGTTAGCCATTCTACATTTTATATCTAAGAATTTTTCAGCACCAAGGTCAGCACCAAATCCTCCCTCAGTAACAACATAGTCTGCAAAATGCATAGCCATTCTAGTAGCTATAACAGAGTTACATCCATGAGCTATATTAGCAAATGGTCCACCATGTACGAATGCTGGTGTTCCTTCTAAAGTTTGAACTAAGTTTGGTTTTAAAGCATCTTTTAATAATGCAGCCATAGCACCGTTAGCTTTTAATTGCTCAGCAGTTACTGGTTGACCTTCAAAGTTATAACCAACAACTATTCTTCCTAATCTAGCTTTTAAGTCCATGATATCACTTGCTAAACAGAATGCAGCCATAACTTCTGAAGCAACTGTTATATCAAATCCATCTTCTCTTACTATACCATCGGCTCTAGCACCTAAACCATCAACAACATTTCTAAGTTGTCTATCGTTCATGTCAACGCATCTTCTCCAAGTAATAGTTCTACTATCTATTCCAAGTTCATTTCCTTGATGCATGTGGTTATCTAACATTGCAGCTAATAAGTTGTTAGCAGCGCCTATAGCATGGAAGTCACCAGTAAAGTGTAAGTTAATATCTTCCATTGGAACAACTTGTGCATATCCTCCACCAGCAGCTCCACCTTTTATACCGAATACAGGTCCTAAAGAAGGTTCTCTTAATGCAACAAGAACATTTTTACCAAGTTTTTGTAAACCATCAGCAACACCTATAGTAGTAGTAGTTTTACCTTCTCCAGCTGGAGTTGGGTTGATAGCAGTAGTTAATATTAACTTAGATTTTTTTCCACCATTGTCTCTTTTTAGTAAATTGTAATCAACTTTAGCTTTATATTTACCATAAAGCTCTAAATCATCTTCAGTTAAACCTAATTTTTTTCCTATCTCTCTAATATCTAGAGGTTTTGCTTCTTGAGCAATTTCAATATCTGATTTGAATCCCATAACTTATTCCTCCCACAGTTTTATAATAAGCAGTAAAAGTATTCTTTTATGTACTATTACTGTTTTAATCTTATTTCATTAATTTTTAACTGTTATGATTTTTTATTTCAACTAGTCTCTCTTTAATAGCTTTTATTTCAGTTCTAGTTGCTTCACTTATATCGTAAGGAGATTGGTTTGCTCTATCTGAATCAATTACTTGTTGATTATAATGAATAAATCCTAAAGCTTCTCCATCTTCAAGATTGCTCTTTATAAACTCAATATCTTGATCATCTCTCATTTTATTTCCAACTACATATACTTTCTTTACGCCTATATCATTGCCAAGTTTTTTAACTTTTCTATATGTTTGTAAACTTCTTTCACCAGGTTCAACTACTACTATAAATGCATCAACCCCTTGAGCCGTACCCCTTCCTAAATGTTCTATTCCTGCCTCCATATCCATTACAACAACATCATTGCTTTGTAATATTAGATGTGAACATAACCTTTTTAATAGGACATGCTCTGGACACACGCATCCAGTTCCACCTGTATCTACAGTACCCAATGTTAGCAATCCTACACCATTATGTTCTTTACAATACTTTTCTGGAATATCATCTACTTTTGGATTTAGTTTGAACATTTTGTTAAAAGTACCTTCACTAGTTGCAGTTCTTTCTGATACTAATTTTTTCATTTCAGATATTGGTACAATTGATTCATAAACATCCTTCGGAAAACCTAATGCTAAGGCTAGATTGGCATCTGGGTCTGCATCAACAGCCACAACTCTAAAACCTTCATCTGCAAACATTCTTGCTATCATTGAGGAAAAAGTTGTTTTGCCTACTCCACCTTTTCCTGTTATTGCTATTTTCATATTCTCCTTCATCTCCCGTCCTTAGTGTATTGTCTTAAAATTGAATAAAAAGCCAATTTTCTTACATAAATAATATACAGTTAGTTTATTGCTAACATCTGATTAACAATAAACTAACCTTTGTTAACTAAGTATTCTAAAAAATTTATTATTCAGCTGCTACTTCAGCTAATCTTTTATTTAAAACTTTTTCTTGATATAAAGCTTCGAATGCTGGACGTTTAGCTTCTATATCATCCATTATCATCTTAGCTAATTCTACTGGATTTTCATTTACATAGAAACAAGCTCCCACTTGATCTTTTAATCCACCACATAATAATTCAACTGCTCTATCTGATCCTGTAACTGGAGGCATTACACCTAAGAATGTATCTATACCTGAACCAACAACATAAGTACCTATAGCTATAGCTTTTTCAGACATCCATTCTGGAGCACAACCAGCAACTGGTAAATCACTTATATCCATATCGCAAGCATTTGCAACTATTGAACAAACATTCAGTATACGAGAGTTATCAACGCAAGATCCTAAATGTATAACTGGTGGTATATCAACTAATTCACAAACAGTTGCTAAACCTTTTCCTGCATACTTAGGAGCATTTTCTTTTAGCATTAAGCCATTCTTACAAGCTGCAGAAGCACCGCATCCTGTAGTTACTACTAAGAAATCATTTTTAATTAACTCTTTTATTATAGTTAAATGATTGTAGTTAGATGGTGTTTTAGCATTGTTACATCCAACAACACCAACAACCCCTCTTATTACACCAGATGCTAATACATCTACTAATGGTTTTATGCTATCCATTTCATCTATTTGAGTATTAACAACATTATTTAATTGACCTACTATAGCTTCTTCAGCATATCCAACCATACCTTCTGATTTTAAATCTGGAACTAAAACCTTAGAAGCATCTCTATTTTTAAAGTTTAATATAGCTTCTCTAACTATTGTTTTAGCATCTTCCATAGCTGTTTCCTCATGGAATTCCATGTAAGTAGATCCAGTTATTTTAGCTTTTGGAGATGTAGTTATAAATTTAGTATGATAATGAGTAGATACCTCAGCCATTGCTGGGAATATACATTGTACGTCAACTATCATAGCTTCAACAGCACCAGTTATTACAGCTAATTCTTGTTGATGGAAATCACCAGCTATTTTAACACCATGTCTCATTGTTAATTCATTACCTGTACAGCATATACCTGATAAAGTTATTCCATCAGCTCCAACTTCTTTAGCTAATTCTTGCATTTCTGGTAATTCAGATGCTGCAACTATCATCTCTGATAATGTAGGCTCATGTCCATGTAATATTATATTTACATTATTTCCTGCTAATACATTTAAGTTAGCTTCTGTATGAACTGGTTTTGGAGTTCCAAATAATATGTCAGATAACATTGTACCTATCATAGATCCTCCCCATCCATCTGCCAAAGAACATCTCAATGACATATGTATTAGAGAATCTAAATCAGCTGTACATCCTACATGAGTTGAATGCATTACTGTAGCTATTTCTCTATCTATAGCTCTTGGCTCTATTCCTAGGTTATGCCATATTTCTTGTCTTACTTTTGGAGCTCTCTTTAATAGCTTTGATACACCAAATGGTTTACCAAATTCCATTAAACATACTTCAGCTACTTCATGAGCTAGTTCATATATATCTTTACCTTCAGGATCAACATCCATGAATTTAGCGAATTCTACTAATTTTTGAGGTTCTTTTACTTGATAATCCCCACCAGGAGCAGTTAATGCTAATGTATGAGCTATATCTCTGGCATGGTCTGAATGGGCAGCAGTACCTGCAGCAGCCATTCTAGCAAAGTTTCTACCAACTATTGTATGTTGGTCAGCTCCGCAAAGTCCTCTTGGAGTTTTTGCACTTATTCTACATGGTCCCATACCACAGTTTCTACAACATACACCTTGAAGACCAAAACCACATTGAACTTTGTATCCTAATTTTCTTTTATACATAGTTTCAACGCCATCTTTTTCAGCCTTTTCTATTAATACCTTACTGTTTAAGTCAACTGTCATATCTTGCATTTGCTCAAGAACGTTAATATCTTTTTTTTCCATATTCTTTTTCCCCTCTTTGTATTTTTTTAACCCTAATTTTGAAATCACAAAAAGATGCCTTAAGTATATATTCAATATATTTTTAAAAATATATTATAAACAAAATTATTAGGAGATTGTCCTATTAATTTAAAAAAATTAATTTTTTCACAAGCATAGACACAATTTGCTATATTCATATAACATTAAACGCATAACTGTCTACCGCTCTTATGTAATTTTAAAAAGATCGTTCCTTGTAATTTAATTATTTGAATTTGTTTTGTCGATGGAAATTTAGGTCAGAATAATATAAGATTAGATTTGTTATAATTTATTTTCCATTTTTTTCTATTAGTCACTTTAATTAGATTATATAATAAATTACTTGAATTGTATACCGATTTATATTTCAAAAATCGTATTTATAATAATTCTTTTTTTAATTTCTTTTATAGAATAATAACTTTTTCTTTTTCATAAATATTTCTTATACTCAAAAAACCATAGTATACGATGATTTACACCTAACTATGGCCTTTTAATATAAGATAATATAAATTTTTTTAAAATATACTTTTTTTAATTAATCAACTCTGTAATTATTTAATTCCCTCATGCATGCAATTGTTATTTCATCTTCTGGATTTAACTCATAAGCTCTTTCTATATAGTAAATGGCATCATCAATGTCTCCTGCATTTAAATATGCCATTCCTAAATTACAAAGAATTTCTGGATCTTCTTTTATTTTAGCTGCTTGCTCTAATAGTTCTATAGCTCTATCCATATTAAATGATGAAGCTTCACATAATGCAAGTTCAACTAAAGTATCTACTTGTTTCGGTCTTATTATTAGTACTTTTTCAAAATAAAGCATTGCTTTATCCATTTCGCCCATATTTTTATAAGCTATACCAATTATAAATAGTAAATTCCACCAATCACTATATTCTTCTTCTAGTGGCAATAATTTTTCAAGTCCTTCTTCAAATTTCCCTTGGAATACTAAAGAATATCCTTCTTCATATTGTACTTTATAATCCATCTTACCTAAGTTTTCTTGTATTTCAGCTATTGTATCTTCATCTAATTCTAGCCTCATAGCTTCTTCCCATATAACCTTAGCTTTAATATATTGGCTTTGATTATAATAATGATATCCTAGATGGTAATATGCTAGGGCAAAGTTTTCATCCATATTAATTATCTTTTCAAGTTTTTCTCCTGCTTCTATTAAAAATGTATTCATTGCCTTTGCATCACCATCTTTTTGGTAAGATGTCGCTACTTCTTGACATACAATAGCGTAATTATACAGTCCTTCAATATCATTCGGATATAATGTAATTAGAGCTTTAATATAAATTAATGCATCTGTACATTCTCCAAGTTCAAAATATTTTCTAGACATATATCCAGCATAAGATCTTACTTCAAATTTTACTTTTTTCTCAAGCGCACTTAAGAATTTTTTATACTCTTCGTTGTATTTAAACTCTGGGTCAATACCTATTATATAAATCATTGCATCTGCTATAGACATTGAGTTTAGTCCTTCTTGTGCTGTTTTTTCTTTTATTCCTTTTACAAGAACCTCATTTTTTATAGGTACATTTAATCCGTCTTTTGGTATTTCATAGCCATCTAAATGAAAATCTCCATCTTTTCTTACAGTTATAAATGCAAGTTCTTCGGTTTTTCTAAGTAAATATTTATCTATTTTAAACTTCATATTCTTCTCCTATCTTTACAGTATAAGTTTTTGACTTATCAAATACTTTATTAGTATTATAGTCAAATAGTATTACAGTTTGTTCTTTTTTTAACTTAACACTAATATCTTCTTTTAATCTTAAGATATCATATTTAAATGGTTCAAAATGAATATATTTTAAGATATATTTTGTTGGTGTATCTGCAAACTCTGGCAAGTATTTTTTAAGATTATCCACATTATGTAGAAAATCATGACACCTACTCTTAAAATTACTTATTTCTATTTTGTTGAAAATAGGTGGAACTGTTGATATTTTTCCTAAAGATAAATAATCATATTTCACTATTTCACTAAATAAGTCATTTTCTTCATTAATTTTTTCACTGTAGAAATCTAATAGTATTTTATATAATTTATTTTTACCTTGTGCCATGTGGAAATATCCCATATCTTCGAAATATGTTGAAAATTCTTCAAAGAATTTAAATGGACTTTCACTATAGTAATTTTTAATTATATATTCTAAAGAAAGTGGGAAATTATTAGAATTATAATACGTTTCTAATATCTCTTCTATATCTTTAATCTTTAGCATTTCATCATAGCTTATAAAATCATTAAATAAAACTTCGTATGGCGCATAGTCCTTAAATCTATATCCGTATTTTTCCGCACTATATCTCATTCCAGTTCCTTTAATCATCTTTAAGAACCCAAGTTGCAATTGCTCTATACCTAAATTAAATACATCATTAAATGACTGTTCAAATCTTCCATATCCTTCATATGGAAGGCCTGCTATTAAATCTAAATGTTGATGTATATTTCTAAATGATTTTATAGTTTTTACAACATAAGACAACTTTTCAAAATCATCTCTTCTTCCAACCGCATCTAAAGTTTTTTGATTAGTACTTTGAACACCTATTTCAAACTGGAATAATCCTTCTTTACAATTTTTTAGGAAGTTTAGCATATCATCATCTAATAAATGAGCTGTAACTTCAAAATGGTATGTAGTGTATCCATTATCATTTTCCATTAAGAAATTCATTATTTCCTTAGCAAATTTTTTATTTGCATTAAAAGTTCTATCTATAAATTTAATTTGTGATACTCTTGCATCTATAAGATTTTTTAAATCTCTTTTTACCCTATCAGTACTAAAATATCTAAGCCCTTTTATAGCTGATGATAAACAATATTGACAGTTAAATGGACACCCCCTAGATGTTTCATAATAAACTATTCTATTTTCATATTCCTTTACATCTAAGTTTTCATATGGACTTGGTATTTCATCTAGATTTTGTAGTAATTCCATTTCTTCATTTGCTACGATTTTTCCGTCTTTTCTATATACAATCCCTTTTACATCTTCTAAGTTTTTGTTACCTAAAAAATATTGAACTAAATCTCTAAATACTAGTTCACCTTCGCCACATAGTATATAATCTAAAAATTCATATCTTTCCATAGCATTCTCACTATCATAAGTAACTTCTGGACCACCTAGTCCTATCATTATTTCTGGCTTAACTTTTTTTAAGTTATCACATAGCTTTACTATGTCATAAATGTTCCATATATATGTTGAAAAGAATACTGCATCATAATTATTCTTGTATATATCTTTTAAAATATAATCTAACTGGTTATTAATTGTATATTCTCTAATGTCTACATCAACTAAATCTTTTACACTTTCTTTCAGGTATCTTATTGCTAAATTCGTATGAATAAACTTTGAATTTAACGTAGTTAATAATATTTTCAAATATTTCACTCCTTTTTAAATTTATACTATGTTTTTATATGGTTTTTAAGTTAAAATAATATAGTAGGGTAAATATTTCAAAACTATACTAAAATCAACAATTTAGAAAGGATGTATTTATTATGGAATCTATTGATCAAGTATCTATAAATGATTTATCAAAAAGAGATTTATTATTATTGATCAAAGCTCTTGAATTTACTGGGGAGAGTACTAAACTTGATGAATTTATAAATCTCAAAAATAATATTGTAAAAGAATTATGTTTTTTAACTGAAACTACTGAACAAGAATTTATTAGCTATTTAGAACAAAATAGTTAATTTTATGCTTTTTTAAATTTAAAATTATATTCACCGGATTTGGATTTAACCTTTAGATGAAGAATATTGTCTTCTAATTCTTTTGATACAATATTTATCTTATTTAATATGGCATCTGAGACAACTTCTCCTTCATTGTATTTAATTAAATTTCTCGGATCTGAATTTAAATTATAAGTTTTTTTGTTAATTACATATTTCCTTAGTTTTATTATGTAATGAGACATTTGCTCAAGAAAATCTATATTGTCCGTATTTAGATTTGCTTCTTCGCCCAATATTGATAATATAGATTTTTTTATGCTTAAAACTCCTATATTGCTTACATCTTTTTCTTCTATATAAACATCATATATAGCATTTAATAAATTTTTTATTATTTTTCCGTCCTCATAATTGTCTATTTTTAAATCTATATAATTATCAATTAATTGTATCGCATTGATTCTAGCCATTTGAAATTTTATCATATTTAGCTTTTCTAACTCAATGGAAAATCCTATAATTTTTTCCTTTAATAATTGCAGTAATTGTCCATACTCTATATTTTTATCCTCCAAAATATAATGTATCAATGCATTATACATTAGCGCACCTATAATATATTCAAATAAATGCTCCTCTTTTTTAAAGTATTTAATATACTTTTGGATTAAACTTATTACCTCATCCTCTGACTTTTGAATATTAGTATTTGCAAGTATTAATGGTAGTAGAATGTTTAGTATATCATCATAATCTGGTTTTGTCCCATAGAAATTATAATATCTTAATTCATCTTTTAATCTATTATTATCTATGTACACATATCTTTGAATTTTGTCATCAATCAAACACTTAGTATTAATAATGATTAAATCTTGTAATCCTTTTTTCTCATCATTAATGTTAAAAGAATTTAGATAAGAATTTCTTATTAAATTTTCTTTCATAAATTAACTCCCTTATAAGTCTTTTACTTAGTATTTTTATCAATTTTATTACCTTGTATTCAGATGCTTGTTTGTAAAATCAAAAATAGCAGCTAAAAGCTGCCATTTTTAATGTGAATTTTTACATTCTTTCTGGTGCATGCATTCCTAATATTGCTAATCCATTTTCTAATGTTTGTCTTGTTACAGCAACTAGAGCAAGTCTTGCTTTTCTAATTTCTGAATCTTCAACTATTATTGGGTTGTCATGATAGAATTTATTAAATGATTGAGCTAAATCTAGTACAAATCTTGTAACTATGTGCGGCTCATTTCTTCTCATTGCAGAAACTATTGCTTTATTAAATGATCCGATTACTTTTAATACTTCTGCAGCATCACCACCTGATAATAATTCATAATTTATATCTGCAGTTACTTCTTCGTTAGCTTTTCTTAAAACTGCACAACATCTAGCATGAGTATATTGAACATAAGGTCCAGTTTCACCCTCGAAACTTAAAGTTCTTTCCCATGAGAATGTATAGTCTTTTATTCTACTATTTGATAACTCTTGGAATACTACAGCTCCAACACCAACTTGCTTAGATATTTCATCTACATTTTTAGCATCTGGATTTTTAGAAAGTACAGTTTCTTTAGTTTTTTCTATAGCTTGTTTTAAAACATCCTCTAAGAATACTACTCTACCTTTTCTTGTAGACATTGTTCCTTCTTCTAAAGCAACCATACCAAATGGAGTATGTACTAAGTCTTTTGACCATTCAAATCCCATAAGCTCTAATACTTTAAATAGCTGTTGGAAATGTAGAGCTTGTTGAGAACCAACTACATATATACATTTTTCAAAATCATAAGTATTTTTTCTATAGATTGCTGCCGCTAAATCTCTTGTCATATATAATGTTGAACCATCATTTTTAGTTATAAGAGCTGGTGGCATATTATATTCTTCTAAATCAACAATATTTGTTCCTTGAGATTGCTTTAATAATCCTTTTTCTTTTATTTGCTCTATTACAGTGTCCATCTTATCTGAGTAGAAAGATTCTCCTGCATAAGAATCAAACTCTATGTCTAATAAATCATATACTCTAGCAAATTCTTTTAAACTTTCGTCTCTGAACCATTGCCATAATGACTTCGCTTCTTCATCACCATTTTCTAATTTTGTAAACCAAGCTCTAGCTTCATCTTCCATTTCTGGTTTCTTTTCAGCTTCATCATGGAATTGTATGTATAGTTTTAATAACTCTGGTATTGGATTAGCTTCTACAGCTTCTTTGTTTCCCCAAAGTTTAAATGCAACTATAAGTTTACCAAATTGAGTTCCATAGTCTCCTAAATGGTTGACTCTTATTACATTATATCCTTGAGAGTCATATATTTTGTATAGAGCATTACCTATAACAGTAGTTCTTATATGTCCTATATGGAAAGGCTTAGCTATATTAGGAGATGAGAAATCTATTACTACAGATTTATCTTGTCCTAAATCGCTATGTCCGTAATTTTCTTTTTTAGTTAAAACATCTTTTATTACACTCTCAGCTAATTGAGATTTGTTTACAAAGAAGTTCACATATCCACCAAGTGGCATCACTTTTGATATTTCACCCTTAGCTTCTATAGTTTCAGCTAAATCAGCAGCTATCATGTTAGGAGCTTTTCTGAATACCTTCGCTAATTTAAAGCATGGAAAAGCATAATCCCCCATTTCTTTATTTGGTGGCACTTCAATTAGTGCTACTATTTCTTCTAAAGTTAAGTCTTCTATTTTCTCTTTAAGACAGTTCGCTATCGCTATTTTAAAATCTTGCATTATATTCTCCTCTCTACATCATCATTCTTCTATGTTAAATTAAATTTTACATTTTTTCAAGTTATTCATATTGTTATAGTTTCAAATATATATTATAACTCTTTTTCACTAAAAACTTCTATATTATTTTCATTAAATAAAGCTGCTGTTACACCCATGCCAGAAATTTTCTTACCTGTGAAAGTTCCATCATATATTAAATTGCATCCACAGGATGGGCTACCTTCCTTAAGAAGAGCTTGCTTGCAATTGAATATTTTAGCAATATTCAAACTTTCCTTTGCTCCCTTAACAAAATTTTCTGTTACATCTTTATTTTCACAACTTATTACCTTACTATTTCCAATTAAAACTTCTTTTCCGCCTGCTTGGTTTATTTCAGATGGTTTTCTTGGTGTAGTTAGCCCTCCTAATTGTTCTGGACAAATAATGATATATTGTTTATCTTTTAAAAATTCTTTCACTTTGTCATTATCATTATTCCCCCCATTGTATTTACAATTCACTCCAACTAAGCATGCTGACACTATCATCAATTATACCATCTCCTTAATTCATTATCTTATTTCAACAATAGTTACTCCCATTCCACCTTCACCATATTGTCCAGGTCTTTGAGATTTAACATGTTTATTTTTCTTAAGCACATCTTGAAGTCCTTTTTTTAGAACTCCCGTACCAACTCCGTGTATTATTGTAACAGTTTCAAGCCCTGCAACACAAGCATCGTCTAAATATTTATCTACTTCAACAATAGCTTCTTCTAAATTCAGTCCTCTTAGGTCAACTTCACTCTTAACACTACCTGACTTAGAGCTGATAATTTGTCTTGTTGATTTAGTTACTATTGATTTTTTCTCTTTCTGTGCTATTTGTAATGCTTTAAATGGAAGTGTCATTTTCATTATACCCATTTGTACAACAGCTTCTTTTTTCTTTTTATCAACTGATACTACTGTACCCTCTTGATTTAAAGTTATAACCTTTACTTCATCTCCTGATTTTAAATCCTTTATCTCTTTATTAGAAACCTTCGGAACTATCATACTTTTTACTGATGGTTGTAAGTTACCCATAGAGTCTGCAAGTTCTTTTCTTAAAGCCTCTATTTTCTTGTTCTTCTCCTTAGAAGCCATTTCCATTTCCATATTTCTAAGTTCTTTCAGAATATTATCTGCTTCTTCTTTCGCTTGTCTTGTTATACTAAAAGCTTCTGATCTAGCTTTTTCCATCATTTTTTCTCTTGATACATTTAATTTTTCAAGTTTTCTATCATATTCAGCTTTAACATATTCTATTTCTTTTTTAAGTTGCTCTGCCTCTGCTCTTTCTTCTTCAGCTTTTATTCTATTTTTCTCCACATTTTGAAGAACATCTTCCAACTCTATATTATCTGTATTTATGAATTCTTTTGCCCTATCAATTATATAGTCTCTAAGTCCTAACTTTCTTGATATTTCAAAGGCATTTGATTTACCTGGTACTCCAATTAATAACTTATAAGTAGGACTTAATGTATTAACATCAAATTCTACAGCTGCATTTTCTACTCTATCTTTTGTCAGTGCATAATTTTTAAGCTCACTGTAGTGAGTAGTTGCAATACATTTTGCTCCTGCCATATTCACATCTTCTAATATGGCTATTGCAAGGGCAGCTCCTTCAACAGGGTCAGTCCCAGCTCCAAGCTCATCAAATATTACTAAAGAATCAGAGTTTACTTCATTTAATATTCCTACTATTTTTGTCATATGTGATGAAAATGTAGATAAACTCTGTTCTATACTTTGCTCATCTCCAATATCAGCAAAAACATTATCATATACACACATACTACTTCCATAATCTGCAGGTATGTGTAGGCCACTTTGAGTCATTAATGCAAATAGTCCAATAGTTTTTATTGTAACTGTTTTACCACCTGTATTAGGGCCTGTTATAACTAATGTATCAAAGTCTTCTCCTAAGTAAATGTTATTAGGTACAACTTTATCTGCATCTAACAATGGGTGACGTCCATTTTTTATATTTATATTTTTTTCTTCATTTAATATTGGTTCTATTGCCTTCATGGATAAAGATAATTTTCCCTTTGCAAAAGCAAAGTCTAACTTACCAAGTATAACTTGATTAGATAAAATATCTCCTGCAACTTCACCTACTAATTTTGTTAGCTCTGTTAAAATTCTTTCTATCTCTTCTTGTTCATCTAATTTTAACTTTCTCAGTTCATTATTCATTTCAACAATACTCATTGGCTCAATAAATAATGTAGCTCCAGATGAACTTTGATCGTGTATTATACCTGAAACCTGTGATCTATATTCAGCCTTTACAGGTACAACAAATCGATCCCCTCTAACAGAAATAATTGCATCTTGTAAATATTTTTGATATGTAGTCGATGATATTATTGAGTTTAGTTTAGTTCTAATCGATTGATTTTTTTGCAATATTCCTCTTCTTATACTCCTTAAAGTAGGAGACGCATTATCTGATATCTCAATTTCACTAATTATTGCATTATTAATTTCTTCTTCTATATCTCTATATACATATAAAGAATCTGATAAAGATTGTATCATTGGATAATTAAAGTCTTCCTCTTCTCCTGGAGTCAAACTTCTTTTTAGATTCCTAGCAGCTCTCAGATTATCACTTATCTTTAATAAACTTCCAGGATCTAATACTGCACCTATTTCAGCTCTCTTAACACTATCTGATACATCTTGTATACCACCTAAGTTTACATGGCCTCTTTTGATAAGAATTCCCTGTGCTTCACTAGTTTCTTCTAACATATCTTTTACTTCTTCATAATCAGGTTTTGGTGTTAGTTCTTCAATATATTTTAAACCTAAAGAAGATGAGGCTTTTGTTGCTAATAAATCAATAATTTTATTGTACTCTAAGACTCTTAATGATTTTTGATCCATACTTCCTCCTCTTTTTTATCTATTTATTCAAATTTAGTATATAATTTCTACTATTTAGTTTTTTTTTTCGAAAATGTATTATAATACTAGTAGACTAAATAATATTATACATTAGCATATTATATTTTAACATATAATACAGCTTTTATTTAGTATATCTAAGTTATTTACATTATTAACTTAAAATTAAATTTTAATCGATTCAAAAGAAAGGGAGTTTATTATGAAAAATGTATTAAAGGATTTAAATCCATCATTAGTGTTTAAGTATTTTGAAGAAATATCTCAAATACCTAGGGGTTCAGGCAATGAAAAAGAAATAAGTAATTTCTTATATAAGTTTGCCAAGGATTTAGGCTTAGAAGTAATCCAAGATGAACACTTAAATATATTAATAAGAAAGCCTGCAACTGAAGGTTATGAGAACTGTCCTGGTGTTATACTGCAAGGTCATATGGATATGGTTTGTGAAAAAAACAAAGATTCAGATCACGACTTTGAAAAGGATCCAATTGACCTTAGAATTATAGATGATATGATTTATGCAAACGGTACTACATTAGGGGCAGATAATGGTATAGCTGTTGCTATGGGTCTTGCTGTACTTGCTTCAAATGATTTAGCTCATCCATCTTTAGAAGTATTAATAACTTCTAACGAAGAAGCTGGTATGACTGGTGCTAATGGATTAGATGGTGGCATATTAAAAGGAAAATATATAATTAACTTAGACTCTGAAGAAGAAGGTTATTTATTAGTAAGTTGTGCTGGTGGAAATAGAGCTTATGTTACTTTACCACTTACATATAAATCTGTTGATGAAAATAAACAAGCTCTTTTAGTTGAAGTAAAAGGTTTACTTGGTGGACACTCAGGTATGGATATAGTTAAACAAAGAGCTAACTCAAATGTTGTAATGGGTAGAATATTAAATTTACTTGATATTGATTATGATTTAGTAGAAGTTAACGGTGGATCTAAAAACAATGCAATTCCTCGTGAGTGTGAGGCAAAAGTTGTAGTTGATAAAAATCAAGTTGATGCTCTTAAAGCTAGTGTATCTAGAATAGAAGAAATATTAAAACATGAATTTAGCACTACTGATCCTGGTCTTAAAGTTATAGTTGAAGAAACTACTGCTGACAAGGCTCTCGCTGACGATTGTAAGTCTAAAGCTCTATTATTACTTAACTTAATTCCAAACGGAATACAAACACAAAGTATGGATATAGAAGGTTTAGTAGAAAGTTCTACTAACTTAGGTGTTGTTAAAACATCAGAAGATAAAATGTCTTTCGAAAGCGCCGTAAGAAGCTCTGTTGCTACTTTAAGAGAAAACATAAACAATAAAACAAAGTTACTTGCTGATTCAGTTGGGGCTAACTTTGAAAACACTGATGGATATCCAGCTTGGGAATATGTAAAAAATTCTAAATTAGAACATATATGTGTTGATGTTTATGAAAAATTAACAGGTAAAAAACCAATTATAACTGCTATACATGCAGGACTTGAATGTGGTTTATTACTTGATAAAATGAACGGTGCAGAAGCAATATCTATGGGACCAGATATGTTTGAAGTTCATACTCCAAATGAACATTTAAGTATACCTTCTGTTAAAAATGTTTATGAGTTTTTACTTGAAGTTTTAGCATCTATGAATCAATACTAAAATTTGACTCGCTCATATTGCTTTAATCAACGTATTGTCGAGACATATTAGTTTATATACAATAAAAAAGTACTAGAGGAAAATTAATCCTTTAGTACTTTTTTATTTATAGTAAATTATTCTACACCTTTATAGAAATGAGCTGTTGTTACACCTTTTTCGCCTAACTTTTTATATAATTTACTCGACTTATTCCCTAGTCTAAAATCATTGTTAATAACTTCAGTATAAGCCTCCATGATTTCTCTTATTTCACTTTTATTTTCTCCAGTAAAATCTAATCTAAATATATTTATACCAATGTTATTTAATTCTTCTAGGTTATCTAATACACAAGTTGGTTTTGAATTATATATAGTAGTTCTACAGAATAAGTCTTGTGATAATCTATATTCTTCACCCTTAAAATCTTTCAGAGCATATTTACTTTCATTACATTCTTTGCATCTTTTGTCCTTTTTACAGTTTCTAACAATTACTCCCATAGGACAATATTCACTTATCATCATTGGTGCAAATCCATAAACTACACTTTCTACATCTAAATCAGTATAAGTTAGAGTATCTTCTATCTCATTCATATTAAGTTCTTGAGAAATACAAAGAGAAGTAGCTCCTTCTTTTTTAAAATGATTTATAGTTTCGCTGTTAAATGAATTTAAATAATAATCTATGCAGAAGTTTTTATTTTTAAAGAAATTTATTGATCCTAAAGTTCCAATCTGAATAGTATCTTCATTTAAAGCTTTAATTTTATTCAGCTTATTATATTCTTTATTTCTAATAATCCTAGGTGCTGAGTAAATTACTTTTTTATTATTTTCTTTTCCTATTTCTATGGCACCTTCAATAGTTGATGCATCTTCATAATAAATAGCATCTATTTCAAAGTTTACCACTTCTCTCAATTGATCTAAGTTTTTAACTTTGACTCTAATCTTTTTATCTTTCGGCCTAATAGCTTTTTGTGGGTTATAACTTATTTTTTCATTTTTATATTTTCTATCTTTAATATCTATTCTTTTTTCACTTAGATTATCAATACATTCTCTTCTAATTTGATTAATTACACTAATTGGTAAACTTATCCCTTCATCTAAATCTATCTTCAGATTTCTTAATTCGTAAGGAGTATTTCCTAGTTTTTTCAATTGTGTTTCTATTTTTTCTTTACTCATTGGTACTTTTAAAGCTTTTTCTATAACAAAGTCGCCAACAACTTCAGCTTCGTTACCATTTAAATCTTTAAATTTAATTATAGGATTTTGTCCTAATCTTAAACTTATTTCTCCATCAATAAAACTTTTTGCCAGTTCTTTGTCTTGTTTAAATGTACTTTGTACTTTATCCATTAATTGAGTATCGGAAGTTTTGAATATCATTTGATTTCTTCTAGCTTCACCAATAAAATCTATTTCTATAATCTCGCCTTTGTATCCAATATCAGTGATTTCCTTACCTTTTATGATTCTTCCAATAACTCCGCCACCTAAGTTTATTCCATCGCCTTTTTTTAGGTTCTCTTCCAATACTATTTTCAATCTTTTTGCTTTTTTATTATAGTCTAATACTTTTCCTATATATAACCCTTGGTTATTTGGTACTTGAGAGTTCATTACATCTTCCCCTACTTCTCCAAGTAAAAGACCCTTTGTGAATTTTCTATTAAAAATAGTATATAAATCAGTCATTATATCATGAGATACATTAACTTTTTTAGTTCTTAAATAATCATCAACGGCATCTCTGTAGCTACCTATTACAGTTGCTACATACTCAGGCTTTTTCATCCTTCCTTCGATTTTAAGAGAATGAACCCCAGCATCAATGATTTGGTTTATTTCTTCTATAGCATTTAAGTCCCTTGTACTAAGCAAATAATCTCCATCAGAAGCTACTTCTTCTCCTGTATTAATATCAATCATTGTATATCTTTGTCTACAAGGTTGAGCACATCTTCCTCTGTTTCCTGACCTGTTTCCTATCATACTACTCATTAAGCATTGACCAGAATAACAAACACATAGTGCTCCATGAACGAATACCTCTATATCAACATTAGTATTGTCACAAATATGTTTAATTTCTTCCACATTTAATTCTCTAGCAAGTACTACTCTATCAAAACCTATCCCTTCCAAGTACTTTACATCTTCTAAAGAATGTGCAACCATTTGTGTACTAGCATGTAACTCAAAATCTGGAAGTAGTTTTTTTATTGTCATTGCTGCACCTATGTCTTGTAATATTAATGCATCAATATTTATATCATATAAAAACTTTACATACTCGATAAAACCTTCTAATTCACTTTGCTTTATAAGAGTATTTGTTGTAACAAAAACTCTTACGCCCCTAATATGTGCGTATCTTACAGCTTCTTTTAACTCTTCTCTATCAAAATTATTGGCAGATGCTCTTGCACTAAAATCTTTACCTCCAAGGTAAACTGCATTAGCTCCATTTTGTACAGCTGCCTTCAATGATTCAAAAGAGCCAACTGGGGCTAATAGTTCAACTTCTTTCATATTATACCTCCGCTCTTAAGTCAAAAGGGTGTTTCAAAAGTTTATAATCCTTTGAAACACCCCCATTATTTTCTTTATAGAGTACTTTTTCTATTTTTCAACTGATTTTCTAGTTCTGCATATTTTAACTGAAAATCATAAGCTTTATTTTGCCACTGTGATGCTATACTTTCTGCTGCTTTCGCTCTTTGTTTAGCTTCTTCAGCTTCTTCTTTTAAACTTTTAATTTCAGCTATATATTTTTCTAGTTCTAACTTCATTTCTTCAGTAGATTTGCTTAGATTTTCTATTTTTTCATTTTGTTTTTTCATTTGTTCATCAAGTTCTTCTATTCGATAATCTTTGTCTATTATCTCTAGATCTTTTTGCTCTAATTCGTTAATAACCTTTTGAACTTCTCCTTGAACTTCTTCATTCGGTCTACTCATTCCTTCTTTTAATGATTCAACCTCATTGTGTAGTTCTTCATTTTCATGGCAACAATCAAATAACTCATTAGCAATATTTAAACATGCAACTATAGTTGTAGCAAGTGAACTTAGTTTTGGATTGCCTTCTTTAATCTTATTCATTTCTCCATCTACGTACCTTGCTACATTTTTCATCTGTTCTGGATTTTTACCAACAATATTATATTCAGAACCCAAAATCCTCACAACTACCTTATTCATCTCACTAATCCCCCTATCAAAGATGAGTTAGTTTGATCTTAATTTAGCATCTAGCTTTTCTTCTAACTCTCTTATTATATTATGGTGTACTTTATTTACATCCTCATCTGTTAGAGTTTTATCTTTACTTCTATATATTATAGAGTATGCTATTGATTTATATCCGTCAGCTATTTGTGAACCTTTATATACATCGAATAATTTATAACTCTCTAATATATCTTCTCCATTAGATTTTATTATATCTTCTATTTGTTTTACTATAACATCATCTTTAACTAAAAGAGCTATATCTCTAGAAGTTGATGGATATTTTGGCAATGGATTGTATATTATAGTTCTATCTGAGTTTTCAAATATTAAATCTAAATCTAATTCAGCAAGATATACTCTTTGTCCCAAGTTGTAGTTATCTATAACCTCTGGATGAACCTCTCCGAAAGTACCTATATATATATTATTATACTTTATTGTAGCACATCTTCCTGGGTGGAATGTAGTATTATTAGTTTCCGGTATTATTTCGTAGTTTTGGAATCCTACAGCATCTAATATTGTTTCTAATGCACCTTTTAACACGAAGAAGTCTACATCTTTACCGTACATACCTACACATAAGTGATTAGTTTCTATTGGTAATCCTTCTTGTGGAGTAAATGTATGACCACATTCAAATGCTAAACCACTTTCAACTTTACGAGATATATTTGTATATAATACATTTAACATACTTGGCATCATTGTAGTTCTCATAACTGATGTGTCTTCTCCAAGTGGGTTAATTAATGTAATATAATCTCTTTTCTTATCATCTGCAGGTAATTTTATTTTATCTAAAGTTTTTGGACTTACAAATGAGTATGTTAATATTTCATATAACCCTATACTTGTAGCAGTATCTTTTATTTTATCCATGAATTTTTGCTGTGGAGTTTTAACACCAGCTGTTGCATTTCCTTCTAATTGCTCAGATGGTATATTCTCAAATCCATATATTCTAGCTATTTCTTCATATATATCAGCTTCTTGCTCTATATCTAATCTAAATGTTGGAACTTCTATCACTACTTCATCAGCAGATTTTAAATCACATTTGAATTCTAAGTCTTCTAATATTTTTACAAATCCGTCTAATGATAGATCTATTCCTATATTTTTTATTATTCTTGATGGATTAACAGTTAAAGTTTGAGCTTCTTGTTTAACTGGATAATCTTCCACAGTTCCTCTTAAAACTCTACCAGCACCTAACATTTCTACTAATTGGCAAGCTCTTTCAACACCTGTTATTGAAAGTTCTGTACAAACACCTTTTTCATATCTTCCAGATGCTTCTGTTCTAAGACCTAATTTTTTAGAAGTAGCTCTTATGCTATCTGCATTGAATGCTGCTCCTTCAAATAATACCGCTGTAGTATCATCTTTTATTCCTGAGTTTAAACCACCCATTACCCCTGCTATAGCAACTGGTTTTTCTCCATCAGTTATAACAAGCATATCTTTATCTAGAGTTCTTTCGACTTCATCTAAAGTAGTGAATTTTTCACCTTCTACTGCATTTCTTACAACTATTTTTCCAGTTGTAAGTTCATTTAAGTCAAATGCATGTAATGGCTGACCTTGTTCTAACATTACGAAGTTTGTTATATCAACTATATTATTTATTGGTCTAACACCAGCTTCTATAAGTCTTCTTTGCATCCAGTATGGTGATGGCCCTATTTTAACATCTTTTACTATTCTTGCTCCGTATCTTGGGCAAAGCTCTGGACTTTCAACTTTTACTTCAAAGTCTATATCTTCATCACAAGCTTTGACTTCTATCTCTGGGTAGTTTATTTTTTCTCCTATAGTAACTGCTGCTTCTCTAGCTATACCTATCATTGATCTACAATCTGGTCTATTTGCAGTTAATTCAAAGTCTATTACTGCATCATTTAATCCTAGGAATTCTTTTATATCTTGCCCTATCACTAAGTTTTCCATATCATTTAAGATATATATTCCACCTTTACTTCTTTCATTCACAAAGTTTTCATCTATTCCTAGTTCTTCAGCGCCACATAACATCCCGTGAGATGCTTCTCCTCTTAATTTACCCTTTTTGATTTTTATTCCTCCAGGTAATGTAGAGTTAACTTTGGCAACTGGTATATAGTCACCTTCAGAAACATTTTTAGCTCCCGTACAAATTTGTACAAGCTCTTCTTCACCCACATTTACTTGACAAACTACAAGCTTATCAGCATTTGGATGTTGTGTTATTTCTTTTATTTGACCTACTACAACATTACTTATTTCTTTGCCTAAAAATTCTATTGTTTCAACTTTTGTTCCAGTCATAGTCATTTTATCAGCAAATTCAACTGTATCCATATCTATATTAACGTAATCTCTTATCCATTTTACAGGTACTAACATTTTTTCTTCCTCCTTTTATTAGAATTGATCTAAAAATCTCATATCATTTTCAACTAATAGTCTTATATCATCTATTTCGTATTTAAGCATTGCAAGTCTTTCAACACCCATACCGAAAGCAAATCCACTATAAACTTCTGGATCTATTCCACAATTTCTAAGTACGTTTGGATGAACCATACCTGAACCAAGTATTTCTATCCAACCTTCACCTTTACACATTGGACATCCTTCTCCTCCACATTTGAAACAAGTAACATCTATTTCTGCACTTGGCTCAGTGAATGGGAAGTTATGTGGTCTAAATTTAGTTCTTGTATTTTCTCCAAATAACTTCTTAACAAATAATTCTAAAGTTCCTTTAAATTGAGCCATAGTTATATCTTTACCAACTACTAACCCTTCTATTTGGTGGAACATTGGTGAATGTGTTGCGTCTAATGAGTCGTTTCTAAAACATCTACCTGGAGATATTATTCTTATTGGCAATTCTTCATTTTTCATTGTTCTAACTTGAACTGGAGATGTTTGAGTTCTAAGTAATAATTCATCATTGAAGTAGAATGTATCTGACATATCTCTTGATGGATGATTCTTAGGAGCATTTAGTGCATCGAAGTTATTTTCAACTGTCTCAACTTCTGGACCTTCTGCCACAGAGAATCCTATTCCCATAAATATTTCAGTTACTTCATCTATTATTTGAGTTATTGGATGTCTTTTTCCAACTTTAAAAGTTTTTCCTGGCATAGTAACATCTATTACTTCTTCAGCTAACTTTTTGTTTAACTCTATTTTCTTAATTTCTTCTTTTTTTATGTTTATTTCATTTTCTATAGCTTCTCTTACTTCATTGGCTATTTTCCCTATTTCCGGTCTTTCCTCAGCAGATAATTTACCCATGCCTTTTAATATTGCAGTAAGTTCACCTTTTTTCCCAGAGTACTTTACTCTAAGGCTATCTAACTCTTCCATTGAAGAAGATACTTTAATTTCACTTAAAGCTCTTTCTTTTAAGCTTATTAATTGTTCTTTCACTTTTTTTCACCCTTTCATGATATTTAATTTAAAAATAAGTAATAAAAAAAGCCCTTCATCCCTATCTAGGGACGAAAGACTGTAATTCGCGGTACCACCCTAGTAGTTTAATAATATAATAAAAATATTAATAAACCACTCAAACAAACTTAACGCGTTCAACGTTAAAGCCTACTGATTTCTGTTCAGCTTTAATGCTCCAGAGTGAACTTCTTATAAATACTTAGTAAATACTCACAGCAAATGTATTTTTCTCTTTCCTAAGTTAAATTATAATACTTTTCTCTATCATAGCTTTTTTGTATATAGTTTTTGTTCAATTATAACATACATAATATTGTATTTTCAACATATTAGCTTAAATATTTTTTAATTTCGTACATTAATATAGCTGAAGATATAGCTGCATTTAAAGATTCAGCATTGCCATAAATAGGTATTTTGACTAATATATCTGATGCTTCTATCAAGTCATTATTAACTCCATTAGCTTCATTACCTATTACTAAAGCTGTTCTATCATGATATTTTGTTTCATGATAGTAATTGTCAGTATTAAGATAACTAGATACTATTTTAAAGTTATTAGATTTTAACTCCTGTAAACATTCTTCTTGAGTACAGTGTATGATATTCATGTCAAAAATGGAACCCATAGTTGATCTAATTACTTTTGGATTATATATATCTACACAGCCTTTTAATGCAATTATAGCATCTACACCTGCTGCATCTGCTGTTCTTATTATTGTTCCCATATTACCTGGGTCTTGTATTCTATCCAATATTAACACAAATTTATCTTCTTGATTAATATTATGTTCAATTTTTTTCTCTTTAAACCTAATTACACCCAAAATACCTTGTGTATTCTCTGTATCTACTAATTCCTTAAATATTTTATTAGTAGTTTTAAACACTTTTATATTATTATCTTCTAATATATTTAAAAAGTTTTTATGCTCTTCTTTTTCTTCAAAAGTTTCATTTATAAATACATAATCTAAGTCTGTATTACATTCTATTGCTAAAGTTAAAATTCTATAACCTTCTATTATATATTTTGACTCTTTTTGTCTATTTTTACTTTTTAATAATGATTTGGTATATTTAACTTTTTCATTATCTTTACTACTTATGTTTATAGGCATTTTATGTTCTCCTATTTTGAATTTTTGTCTTTTGTAACAATAGCGCTTATATTGCTATTTTTACCTATTACTACTAAAATACTATTTTCTTGTAGCTGTTCTTCTGGTGAAGGAATAACATTTATTTTATCTCCATTTTTAATTGCTAAAATAGTAATTTCATATTTAGCTCTTAAATCTAATTCCACTAATGTTTTACCAACCCATTTATTAGGTGTTACAATTTCCATTATAGAGTACTCTGGATCTAATTCTATATGATCCAATATATTATCTGAAACTAAGTTATGAGCTACTCTTATACCCATATCTCTTTCTGGGAATACAACTCTATCTGCGCCTATTTTATATAAAACTTTTGCTTGTAATTCATCCTTAGCCTTACATACTACTTGCTCTACACCCATTTCTTTAGCTATAAGAGTAGCCATTATAGATGCTCTTATGTCAGATCCTATTGCTATTATTGCCACATCAAAATTTCCTAATCCTAAAGATCTTAAAGCATATTCGTCTGTAACATCTACTGCTGCCACATGGGTAACTTTATCTGATAAATTTTGAATTATTTCTTCACTTTTATCTATAGCCATTACTTGATGACCTAGTAAATTCATGGTTGTGGCAAGAGATGAACCAAATCTTCCACACCCTATAACTATATATTGTTTCATTTGCTTTTCATCCTTTCAAACTTATAATTGTTATCCTACGATTATCTTTCCTTCTGCATATCTAATTTTAGATTTTATTCTATTATTTCTAGAAAGTAATGCAATGAAAATAGTAAGAGAACCTACTCTACCTAAGAACATTAATATCATTATTAGGATTTTTCCAAGAGCTGTTAACGAAGGTGTACCACCTATACTTAGGCCTACTGTTGCGAATGCTGATATTACTTCAAAACTACATTCTAGTAATGTAAATTCTGGATTCACAATAGAAAGTATTAAAGTTCCAAATAGTGCTATAAATACCCCTATAAAGAAAATACCTAATGACTTTCTAACAGTTGTACTACTTATTCTTCTTTGATAAACTTCTATATCTTCTTTTCCTAAAATAAATGATTTTACTGTTAAAAACAATGTGGCAACAGTAGTTGTCTTAAGACCTCCACCTGTAGATGCTGGCGATGCACCTATAAGCATTAAAATTATCATTAGGAAAAGTGTACTTTCTTTTAATAAAGTTAAATCTATCGTAGTATATCCTGCCGTTCTAAGTGTAACTGATTGGAATAATGAGGATAATAATTTTTCCTTCATACTAAGTCCACCTAAACTACCTGCATTATCAAATTCAGCAATAAATATGAATAAAAAACCTATAATAATAAGTATTGCACTTGTGTTTATAACTAATTTTGAATGTACATTTAGTTTTGAATATTTTTTATTATTTATTACATCTAATAAAACCGGGAACCCTATTCCTCCAAGTATAATTAATCCACAAATAACAAAATTTATTAATGTATTACTAACAAAAGACATTAAAGACGAGTATTCGCCCGTTATAGATCCCATTAAATCAAATCCTGCGTTACAAAAAGCTGATATAGCATGAAATATACTATACCATATCCCTTTAAGTAAACCTAATTCAGGTATAAATACCATAGATAACAATAATGCACCTATACCTTCAATGGCAAATGTCATCATAATTATGTATCTAGTAAGTTTTACAAGACCTGATAAATCCTTTTGATTCAGCGATTCTTGTATTAATAATCTTTCTCTTAAATTTATTTTCTTACCTGTTAATAAAGAGAACATTGTAGCCATCGTCATGAACCCTAACCCACCAATTTGAATCAAAGTTATAATAACAAATTGGCCAAATTCATTCCAATAAGTACTTGTATCTACTACAACTAGTCCTGTGACACATACAGCAGAAGTTGCTGTAAACAAAGCATTTAAAAATCCAACACTTTCTCCATCTTTAGTAGCTATGGGTAAATTTAATATCAGTCCACCAAATAATATAACTACTCCAAATCCTATAACCATTACTTGCGCCGGCTTCATAGCATTTGTTTTTAAAAGCAGTTTTTTCAACATGGTTTTCAATTCTGTCTACCCCTCCTTTATATATAATTTTAAGCTATACAATATTATAAAATAGTTAATCTTCAATAACAACATTATACTATATTAATATAGATATTATATGTTAATTATTTTTAATTCTTTATCTTATTATTGTAGTAATTTATAGCATCTATACAAAAAAGCATCCATAAACGACTATTGTCTTTTATAGATGCTTTAATTCTTATTATATGAAGTTATTAAGCTAATTTAGCTTTAGCAACTTCTACTAATTTAGCAAATCCTTGTGGATCATTTATTGCCATTTCAGATAACATTTTTCTGTTAACTTCAACACCTGCTAATTTTAATCCATTCATTAGTCTTGAATAAGATATTCCATTCATTCTAGCAGCTGCATTTATTCTTTGTATCCAAAGTTTTCTGAAGTCTCTCTTCTTTAACTTTCTACCTATATAAGCATTTTTTAATGCTTTCATTACGAAATTGTTTGCTGGTCTATATAATTTGCTTCTAGATCCTCTGAATCCTTTTGCAAGTTTTAACACTTTTTTATGCTTCTTACGAGCGTTCATTGCTTTTTTTACTCTTGCCATGTTCATGACCTCCTTTATTCTTATGTGTGTTGTCTTTTATTTTCGATTCTATTACTTAAGTTTAGTCAATTACTTCTTAGTATGGTAATAATTGTGCTATTCTTTCAGCATCACCTTTGCTAACTATAGCAGATTGTCTTAAGTTCATTTTAGTCTTAGGTGATTTTTTTGTTAATATATGACTTTTGAAAGCCTTAGCTCTCTTTAATTTTCCGCTTCCAGTTTTCTTGAATCTTTTAGCTGCTCCTCTATGAGTTTTCATTTTTGGCATGATAAATTCCTCCTCTCAGTTAATCATCTATTTTTTTGGATCTATAATTACAACCATGCTGTTCCCTTCAAATGCAGGGGCCTTTGTTGGTTCTCCAAACTCTTTAACTATATCAATAAATTTAATCATTACTTCTTTACCGATATCTTTATGTCCTAGTTCTCTTCCTCTAAAACGAAGTTCAACTTTAACTTTGTCTCCTTTTTTAAGGAATTTAATAGCATTATTTGCTTTTGTATTTAAATCATTAGCCTCAATACCTGGTCTAAGTCTTATTTCTTTAACTGTTATTGTCTTTTGATTTTTTCTAGCTTCTTTTTCTTTTCTAGATTGCTCGTATTTGTACTTCCCATAGTCCATTATTTTACAAACAGGTGGCTTAGCATTTGGTGAAATCTTTACTAAATCTAAATTCTTACTAGCCGCTATAGCTAGAGCTTCTTTAGAAGACATTATACCTAATTGCTCTCCTGTTTCAGATAGAATTCTTAATTCCTTATCTCTTATTTGGTCATTCAATGTTAATTCTTTACTAATGGTAGGACACCTCCAAATTATTTTATATAAAATAAAAAGCGAATGATTGAATATCATCCGCTATATAAGTCAAAATTGCACTTAGTTTGTGAATACACATAAACTAAACTTATATTAACCTTACTAACCCGTGGCGTAAGGCGAGAAACGGACTTCTTCTTGTTTTACTAATTATTTTTTGTAGTCACAATTGCTACTCCATATAATATACGCTCATTCGAGCTATTTGTCAACTACTTTTCTATAAAATATTTTCTATTTTTTAAAATTATAGTTTTTCTGTTTTTAAGCTGCCTTTTATGACAATACTCTTTAATGTAAAAGTTTATTTTTTTAATTTTCCTAATAAATTTTTACAACTTTGGAAAATATAAAGTAAGTAATAATTATATCCATCAGAGGTGCTTAACAATGAATATTATAAATAACTTTTTGAAAAAAATTAACAATCCAGTTCCTGTATTTGCTCAGACAAAACTGGAAAAAGAAAACTGCACTGAGGATCATAATAGCAGTAAACCCAAAACGACATTTAGAGATGTGGCAGGACTTGATGAAGTAAAAGAAGAGCTATTTGAAGTAGTTGACTTTATGAAGTCTCCCGACAAATACATAAAAATGGGTGCAAAAATCCCAAAAGGAATACTATTTTATGGTCCTCCTGGTACAGGAAAAACCCTACTAGCATCCGCTGTTGCTGGAGAAACAGATTCATCATTCTTTAATGTAACTGGATCTGAGTTCGTTGAAAAATATGTTGGAGTAGGGGCTAAAAGAGTTCGAACTCTCTTTGAAAAAGCTAGAAAAGAAGCTCCTAGCATCATATTTATCGATGAAATTGATGCCATAGGCGCTAGAAGACACTCAGAAAGCAATAACGAAAAAGATCAAACATTAAATCAACTACTTGTAGAAATGGATGGATTTAATAAAGATGATAATATCATAATAGTTGGTGCAACAAATCGACTAGATTTATTAGATGAAGCTTTATTAAGACCTGGACGATTCGACAGACATATACGTATTAATTCACCTAACTATAATAGTAGATATGAAATCTTAAAAGTTCATACAAATAACAAGCCATTGCATAAAGAAGTTGACTTAAAATTATTAGCTCGTAAAACTCATGGTTTTAATGGTGCTCATTTAGCAAACATCGCTAATGAAGCTGCCATATTTGCAGTAAGAGACAATAGCAGTGAAATTACTTCATATCACTTTGATAAAGCTCTAGAAAGAGTAATTGCTGGTATAGAACAAAAAAATTCAGTCTTAATAGCAAAAGAAAAGAAAATCGTATCTTACCATGAAGCTGGCCATGCAATAGTAAGTAATATTATAAATATTTGTCCTATACAGAAAATATCTATTGTTCCTCGTGGCGAAGCCTTAGGATATGTGCTTCAACTTCCTGATGAAGATAGATACATTTATACAAAAGAAGAGTTAATAGGCAAAATAAAAATATTACTGGCTGGAAAAGCTGCAGAAGAAATCATATTCAACCACCTTTCTACTGGCGCTAAAGATGACTTAAAGAAAGTTACTGACATTGCAGATCAAATGGTTTGCGAATATGGTATGAGTAAATTAGGATTTATGACAATAGAAGGTAATTCAAAATCTTTTATGTCACAGCAAGTACAGAAAGAAGCTAATGCAATCGTTTCAGATTGTTACAAAGAAACTCTAAAACTAATGAAAGAAAATATCAATGATTTACACATAGTTGCTAATTATCTACATGATAAAGAAACTATGACTTTAGAAGAATTACAGTCATTAATCCAAAAAGAGCCTTGTTAAAAAAATAACCTAGGATTTAAATCCTAGGTTATTTTCATCTATAATTTTATGAATTATTCTTGAACTATATTAACTCTTTCTTCGTCTTCTTTTACTACCATTGATACAAAATCATTTAAGCTCATACTTCCCATTTCACCTTTATCTCTTGATCTTACAGCAACTTGGTTTTCTGCAGCTTCTTTTTCACCTACAACTAACATGTAAGGTACTTTTTGAAGTTGTGCTTCTCTTATTTTGAATCCTATCTTTTCTGCTCTATCATCCATTTCAACTCTTACACCTGCATCAAATAAAGCTTTTTTAACTTCATTTGCATAATCCATGTATTTGTCTGATATAGGTAATATTTTAACTTGAGTTGGAGCTAACCATACAGGGAATTTACCAGCATATTGCTCTATTAATATTCCTATAAATCTTTCTATACTTCCAAGAGCAACTCTGTGTATCATAACAGGTCTATGTTTTTCTCCGTCTTGTCCAACGTATGATATATCAAACCTTTGAGGTAATTGCATATCTAATTGAATAGTACCACATTGCCATGTTCTTCCTAAACAATCTTTTAAGTGGAAGTCGATTTTTGGTCCATAGAATGCTCCATCACCTTCATTTAGTACATAAGGTAAGTTTAATTCTTCTAAAGCTTCTCTTAAACCATTTTCAGCAGTTTCCCACTCTTCATCAGTACCCATAGAATCTTCTGGTCTAGTAGATAATTCTAAGTGATATTCAAATCCAAATGTTTTATATACACTGTCTATTAGTTTTACAACACCTTTTATTTCATCTTTTATTTGTTCTGGTAACATGAATATATGTGCATCATCTTGAGTGAAAGCTCTAACTCTCATAAGACCATGTAAAGCTCCTGATAACTCATGTCTATGAACTCTACCAAGTTCAGCAACTCTCATAGGGAAATCTCTATAAGAATGTGGTTTTGATTGATAGAATAACATACCGCCTGGACAGTTCATTGGTTTTATAGCAAAATCTTGTTCATCTATTTGAACTGTGTACATATTTTCTTTATAGTGGTACCAGTGCCCTGAAGTCTCCCATAAGTGTCTATTTAATATAATAGGAGTTTCTATTTCCACATATCCATCTTGTCTATGTATTTCTCTCCAATATTTTAATAAAGCATTTTTTAATTCCATACCTTTTGGTAAGAATAGAGGGAATCCAGGTCCTTCTTCTGGTATAAAAAATAAATCTAATTCTTTACCTAATTTTCTATGATCTCTTTTCTTAGCTTCTTCTAATAAATGTAGGTATTCTTCTAAATCTTTATTCTTTTCAAAAGATATACCATAAATTCTTTGAAGCATTTTATTTTTTTCATCTCCACGCCAGTAAGCACCTGCTACACTAAGTAATTTAACAGCTTTTACTTTTTTAGTAGATAATAAGTGTGGTCCTCTACATAAATCAGTGAAATCACCTTGTTTGTAGAATGATATTATTTCACCTTCTGGTAGATCATTTATTAATTCTTCTTTGTATATTTCACCATTTTCTTTTGCCCAAGCTAAAGCTTCTTCTTTTGATAATTCAAATCTTTCAAGTTTTTGATCTTCTTTAGCTATTTTCTTCATTTCAGCTTCAAGCTTTGCAAGATCATCCATAGTTAATCTTTGTTCTAAATCTATATCATAGTAGAAACCATTTTCTATACTTGGTCCTATAGCAAATTTAGCTTCTGGATACAATCTTTTTATAGCTTGCGCTAACATATGTGCAGAAGTATGTCTAAAAACATCTTTTCCTTCTATATCATCAAATTTGAATAAGTTTAATGTACAGTCTTCTTTAACCACATAGTCAAGACCTACTACCTCGTCATTAACAGACGCTGCAACAACTGCTCTTGCTAAACCTTCACTTATTGATTTTGCAATTTCTAAGACAGAAAGCTCATTTTCAAATTCCTTTACTGATCCGTCTTTTAATGTAACTTTAATCATAATTATGCCTCCTATAAAATTTATATTATTACAATAAAAAAACTCATCCCATAAAATTTGGGACGAGTTATATGTCGTGGTTCCACCCAAGTTGATATATAGTAAATATATATCCTCTTGATGACTATAAGGTAGTCAACCGAATACTTTCACATACAAAATGCTACTAAATTCTGCTCCAAGTTAGTTTTCAAATAGGATTATTTTCGACGAGCTCACAGCCAAGGCTCATCTTCTCTGTAAAATAATTAATCTATTCTACTTAGTCTCTTCATTGCACT
>NZ_JANKBY010000029.1:0-21224 GCF_024621905.1 Terrisporobacter muris | reverse complement strand
AAAGTATTGCTCCATCTGCTCTCATGGCCTCAGCCCAAGAAGCAGCCTTTGTTCCAACAAATAATTTATCTTCGTTATCTTGTGGAGTTCCCACAACTATAATTCCTAGTAAATCTATATCTTCATCCATTATCATTGATAATATTTCATTTAATTCATCTTCATTATTGTATACTATTTCTATTTTACCTTTATTCTTACCATTTGATATATTTACCTGTGTTCCAAATATATTAGATAGTTTTTCTTCTGCATCTACTATATAAATATCTTTTTGTTTTTTTTCAGTTTTTTTAACTTCTTTATTTCCAAGATTTTTTTTGGCTATTTCCTCCACAACTCTTACAGATAAATCCTCTTTAACTATTCTGTTAGCTATTTCTAATTGTTTATCATGGTTTTCTATTCTAAGCAATGCCTTTCCATGGCCTGGAGTTATTTCTCCACTTTCAATCATCTTAATTACTTTTTTCTGTAAATTTAATAATCTAAGAGTATTTGTAATATGAGGTCTACTTCTTCCGACTGCTTCTGATAACTCTTCTTGAGTTACCTTATAGTTATCTATTAAACTTTTATAAGCTAAAGCTTCTTCTATAGCATTTAAATCTTCTCTTTGTAAATTTTCTATAAGTGCAATTTCCATTATATCTTTAACTGGTATATCTTTAATTACTGCCGGTATTTCTTCTTTGCCTGCCATAATAGAAGCTCTGTATCTTCTTTCTCCTGCAATAATCATATAGTTATTATCATCTGTAGGTTTTAAAACTATGGGTTGCAATACTCCAACATTTTTTATTGAATTAGATAAAGCTTTTATCCTATCTTGATCAAATTCTTTTCTTGGTTGGTTTTTGTTAGGACGTATATTACTCAATTTAACTTGAACAATATCTTTTTTATCAATTTCTTCATTTATATCAGGTATTAGCGCACTAAGGCCTTTTCCTAATCGTTTACTTCTTCTAGGTGTATTATCCATACTATATTATATCCTCCTCTAATTCGATAAATTCTTCCGCTAAATCTTTATATGCTAATGTTCCCCTACATTTTGAGTCATAATAAATTACTGGTTTTCCATAACTTGGTGCCTCTGCAAGTCTTACATTTCTAGGAATTAACGTAGTATAAACGCTACCTTTAAAGTATTTTTTTACTTCTTCAACAACCTGAATAGATAAATTTGCCCTTCCATCAAACATACTAAGAACTACTCCTTGTATTTCAATCTTAGGATTTAATCTCTTTTTGACAAGCTTATAAGTTGACATCAACTGACTCACACCCTCTAGTGCATAATATTCACATTGTATCGGTATTAAAACACTATCAACAGCAGTCAATGAGTTAATAGTAAGCATACCTAATGAAGGCGGACAATCTATAAAAATATAGTCATATGAATCCTTGATTTTATTGATACTATCCCTTAGTCTATACTCTCTATCATCTTCATTTGCCAATTCTATTTCTGCCCCTGCTAACTCGCTAGCAGCAGCAACAATATGGATATTGTCAAACTCCGTTTCAATAATAGCTTCTCTTATATCTAAACCATCTATTATAACTTCATATATAGTATTTTCTACAGTATTTTTATCAATCCCATAACCACTAGTAGTATTCCCTTGGGGATCCATATCTAGAACTAATACCTTTTTGCCTAATTGTCCAATACTAGCACTTAGATTAACATTTGTTGTTGTTTTCCCTACTCCACCTTTTTGATTAAAAATTGCTATAGATTTTCCCATAAAGGTTCCCCCTTTTTATTTGTTTTAAAAAAAGATTACTGCTGTGCAGTAACCCCTTATTTTTTAGGAATTTTGACTACAATTTCCATGTAATCTCCCTTATCTATTTCATTATACTTTGCTTCAATTCCTGTATTCTTTATGGCATCATATGCTTGTTTTAATGTATTAAGATATATTCTAATCCCCATTGAACATTTTATATTTTGTTTCTTTTCAGGTTCACTATCGGCCTTTAAAGCTTCTAACGTATCATTAATTAATTTTTCTGTTTTCTTAACTGTAAGCTCTTGTTTAACTACTTTTTGGATAATTTCCATCATTAGTTCCTCATTAGGCAACTTAAGTAGTGCTCTTGCATGTCTCTCCGTTAAAGCATTTTCAACAAGATATTGCTTTACAGTGTCAGGAAGTTTTAATATTCTTAGTTTATTAGCTATCGTTGATTGATTTTTACCTAATTTTTCAGCTAATTGTTGTTGAGTAAAATTATGTTCTTTTATTAAGTTCTCATATCCTAGAGATTCTTCTATAAAGTTCAAATCTTCTCTTTGTAAATTTTCTAATAAAGCTAAAACTGCAGAGTATTGATCCGACATATTATTTATTATTGCTGGTATAGTTTTTAACTCAGCCAATTTCGCTGCTCTAAGTCTTCTTTCTCCAGCAACTAACTCATATCCATTTTCTTTTTGTCTAACAGTAATTGGTTGAAGTACACCGTACTCTTTTATAGATTTACTTAATTCTTCTAATGCATTAATCGAAAATACTTTTCTTGGTTGATATGGATTAGGAATTATTTTATCAACTGGTATCTCTTTAACTATTTTTTCTTCCATAACATCCCTCTCTTATTGATAAATATATTTTTACTGCAATTTATGTAAATTTATTTTGATTTTATACTCACGAAGGGAAAATATTTCCCTTTATGAGTATTTATTTCTTCATTTAATATTATTTTTCCTTCTATATTTCTCTATATTATTTATTTTATAGGATTTTTAGATGGTTTGCCTGCTTTTCTTGGATATTTTGATGGGGTATTATTAATTTTTTTAAATACTAATATATTATGATTTAATTCTAAATCTGGTAACTTAATATCTATTTTTTCAACAAATTCTATTCCCAAGGTTTCCATAGCTGCTTTAGATTCTTCTAGCTCTAAATTAGCATTTGGTCCTTTTAAGCATATAAAATATCCCCCAACCTTTACAAATGGAACACAAAACTCCATTAATATTGGTAACCCGGCAACAGCTCTTGCTGTAGCAACATCAAATTTTTCTCTATATTCTTCACTTTTACCAAAATCTTCAGCTCTACCATGAATAAATTCTATCCCTTTTAAATTTAATTCATTAGCTACTTCTTGTAAAAAGTTTATTCTTTTATTTAAAGAATCTAATAACGTTAGATTTAAGTTTTCTAAACAAATTTTTAGTGGCATACCAGGGAAACCTGCCCCAGTACCCACGTCTATTAATGATGTGTCATCATTTATATAATTATTAGTCACAGCAGATATAGAGTCTAAGAAATGTTTTATATATACTTCTCTCTCTTCCTCTATCCCTGTTAGGTTCATTACTTTATTCCATTCAACTAATATTTCTCTATATTTCTTTAAGTTTTGAAGTTTTTCATCAGTAGCTTCTATTCCAAAACCTTCTATACCTGCTTTTAATAATTCTAGATTATTCATTACTTCCTCCTCTAGTTTTTCTCATTTGTTCTAAATAAATAAGTAAAACTGATATATCTGCAGGAGAAACCCCTGAAATACGAGAAGCTTGTCCTATAGATACTGGTTTTATAGCATCTAATTTTTGTCTAGCTTCTAACCTTAATCCATCTATTGAAGAGTAATTTATATCTTCTGGAAGCTTTCTATTTTCTAATTTTTTAAATTGATCTATTTGTTTTAATTGTTTATCTATATACCCTTCGTATTTAGACATAATCACACATTGTTCTTTAACATCATCAGATACTTCATCTCCAGCACCTTTTCCTATTTGTTCTAAGATACTATAAGTCACTTCTGGACGTTTTAAGAACTCATATAATGATAATCCAACTTTTATTTCTGAACCACCAACTTCCGCTAATATATTGTTAACTTCTTTTGGAGTTACTCTTTCTGTTTTTAATCTTTCTAGTTCTTTTTCAACTTCTGCTTTTTTAGCAAGGTATCTTTCGTATCTGTCTTCCTTAACAAGACCTATATCATGACCTTTTTCAGTAAGTCTCATATCAGCATTATCTTGTCTTAAGTATAGTCTATACTCTGCTCTAGAAGTCATCATTCTATATGGTTCATTAGTTCCTTTAGTAACTAAATCATCTATAAGAACTCCTATATATCCCTCTGATCTATCTAGTATGAAAGGTTCTTTTCCTTCTATTTTTAAGGCTGCATTTATACCTGCTATTAGTCCTTGAGCTGCTGCCTCTTCATATCCTGATGTCCCATTGAATTGTCCTGCACTGTATAAGTTTTCAGTTACTTTTATTTCTAAAGTAGCTTTTAATTGCGTAGGATCTATACAGTCATATTCAATAGCATATGCAGGTCTCATAATCTGTGCATTTTCCAGACCTTTCATAGATTTATATATTTGAACTTGTACTTCAAAAGGTAAACTTGTTGATATACCTTGAATGTACATTTCTTTTGTGTCTAATCCTTCTGGTTCAATAAATGTTTGATGTGATTCCTTATCACTGAATCTCACAACTTTATCTTCTATTGATGGACAATATCTAGCTCCAGTAGCATTAACTTTACCACTATACATAGCTGATCTTTCAATATTATCCATTATAATTTTATGTGTGTCTGTATTTGTTCTCGCTAAATAGCAAGGTATTTGATCTATTTCTAAATTTTCACTCATAAATGAGAATGGTGTAATCTTTTCATCCCCTTCTTGAATTTCCATTTTAGAAAAATCTATACTATCTCTGTGTATTCTAGCTGGAGTTCCAGTTTTGAATCTTCTCATATTTAGACCTAAATCAACTAATTTATCTGTTAAAGTAGCTGCATACCCTAGTCCATTAGGACCTTCCTTAAATGTACCTTCTCCTATATAAATTAACGAATTTAGATAAACTCCAGTTGCAAGTATAACTGCCTTAGCATTATAAGCACATCCTAATTTAGTTACTACTCCTGTTACAATTTTACCATCATGAAGTAAATCTACAACTTCATCCATAGCTATATCAAGATTCGGCTCATTTTCAAGAGTTTTTTTCATTTCTGTGTGATACTTAAATTTGTCAGCTTGAGCTCTTAAAGAATGTACCGCTGGTCCTTTAGCTGTATTAAGCATTCTACTTTGTATAAATGTCTTATCTACATTTATACCCATTTCTCCGCCAAGGGCGTCTATTTCTCTAACTAATTGTCCTTTACCTGTTCCACCTATGGACGGATTACATGGCATCATTCCAATTGAATCTAGTGTTAGTGTTATTATTAATGTTTTATGTCCCATTCTTGATGTAGCTAGTGCTGCCTCACATCCAGCATGCCCTGCTCCAACAACAATTACGTCATAACTTCCTGCATTATATGTTTGCATGTTTTCTCCTTTCTTAAATAATGTTTCACGTTAAACGTTAATACCTTATTAATCGTTTCCTTTATAAATTAACTTTATTTAAGTTTATTTTATTTATTTACCTATACAGAAGTTCGCGAATATAGTATCTAGTAAATCTTCCTGTACTGTATCTCCATTTATATATCCTAAATAATCCCATATATTTTTGAAATCAACTTCTATGAAATCATAAGGTAATCTTTGTTCTATTCCAGCTATGGCATCATTAATTGAGTTATATGCTTTTAATAAAGCATCCTTGTGTCTAGAGTTTGTAACAACAACACTTGAATTACTTCTTACATCTCCCTTAAACACCATAGATTCTATTTTATTGTGAACTTCTTCAATTCCTTCGTTCTTTAATGCTGATATTTTTATTATACTATCTTTGTCAACATATTTAGCTATTTCTTCCTCTGATACAACTTGGTTAAGATCATTTTTATTTAATAAAACAATAGTCTTTTTATCTACTGCTTGTTCTAATATTTCTCTATCTTCTTTTGATAATTCCTTTGAACCATCTATCACTATTATTACTAAGTCTGCCGAGCTAAATGACTCTCTTGATTTTTCTACACCTATTTTTTCAACTATATCTTCCGTTTCTCTTATACCAGCTGTATCAACAATTTTTAAAGGAATTCCTTTTATATTAACGAATTCTTCTATTACATCCCTTGTTGTTCCAGCTATTTCAGTAACTATAGCTCTATTTTCTCCTAAAATATAGTTTAGTAATGATGATTTTCCTACATTTGGTTTACCAACTATAACTGTTTTTAGTCCGTCTCTTAAAACTTTTCCACACTCTGCCGAGTCATATAATGCTTTTATTTCATTTCTTAACGATTCTGAACTATCAGTAAGCATTGCATAAGTTATTTCTTCAACATCTTCTTCACTAAAATCTATAGAAACTGTTAAGTGAGCTAAAACTTCCGTTACTTTGAATCTCAATTCTTTTATTTTATTAGCCAATGCACCGCTTAAATGACTTTGAGCTACCTCTTGAGCCTTATCTGTTTTTGCCTTAATTACGTCAATTACAGCTTCCGCCTGAGATAAATCAATTCTTCCATTTAAGAATGCTCTCTTAGTAAATTCACCTTCATCTGCAAGTCTTACATCTTTACTTAATATTAATTCTAATATTTTTTTTACTGAAATAAACCCACCGTGACAATTTATTTCTATTACATCTTCTGCTGTATAAGAATTAGGTCCTTTCATGAAAGCAAGTAGTACTTCATCTATTTTATTTTCGCCATCTAATATATGACCATATATTAGAGTACGAGTATTATAGTCTGTTATATCTTTTCCTGATACAGATTTAAATATCTCTCTAGCTACTGAAAGAGCTCTACTTCCACTAATTCTTATTATGCCTATTCCACCTTCTCCTGGTGCAGTTGCAATTGCTGCTATAGTATCATCTATAAACATAATATCACCTCTATAATTAATCTATTTTAAATTCTTAACTAATAATTAAAATTATAATCTTAATTTTATCATTATATTAAATAAATTACAAAAATTAAACCCCCTAAATATTAGGAGGTTTGAATTTTATCATTTATCTTTTATATTCAATCACTAGTCTTCTATATGGATCTGTTCCTTCACTATATGTAATTACATACTTATCGTTTTGTAAAGCTGAATGAACTATTCTTCTTTCATAAGGATTCATATAGTCTAGTTTTTTTGTTCTTCTAGTCTTAGCTACTTCACGCGCAACTTTTCTAGCATATCTAACTAACGATTCTTCTCTTTTATTTCTATAATTTTCTATATCAACTAATACTCTCATATGTGAATCTTTGTTGATTTTGTTTAAAGCTAGTCCTGTTAAAAATTGTACTGAATCAAGTGTTTCTCCTCTTCTTCCAATTAAGCAAGTAGCTTCTTTTCCTTCAATGCTAATTTTAATTAAATTATCCTTTTGAGTAGCATTAACTTTAGCATTTATCTTAGAGTTTACTAGAATATTTTCTATAAATTCTTTAGCAATTTCTATTTCTTCTTTTTTTATTACAGTTACTTCGTATACTCCATCTTTAGCACCTAAGAATCCTAGGAACCCCTTAGAAGGATTTTGAATAACCTTTACTTCGATGTCTTTTTCTTCAACGCCTAGTTCCAGTAATGCTGATTGAATTGCTTCTTCTTTAGTCTTACTTTTTATTTCTATCTTTTTTGTCTGACTTTGCATTGCTGTTAGGTTTTCCTGATTTTTCATCTTTAACTACTGCCTCCTTAGAATCAGCCAGTTTAGCTTTTAAAGGACTTGTTATTAATTGATATTGAGCTATAGAGAACAAGTTACTTGTTATCCAATATATCGCAAGACCCGCTTGGAAAGTATATCCCCAGAATAATGACATTGCTGCCATTACATATGTCATACTCTTCATCATGTTTGCTGTTTGATCATCGCCTGTAGTCATCATTTTTTGCATGAAGTAAGCACTTACCCCTGAAAGTAATGCTAGAGAAACACTTCCTGTAGCAGAAATATCTTTTATCCATAAGAATCCTGCTTGCGCTGCTTGTGCTGCCACATCTGCATTTTGGAATACGCCATAAAGTACAGGTTCTCTTAACACATTAAATAGACCTATTAATATAGGCATTTGTATTAATAATGGCAAACATCCAGCTAGTGGATTAATCTTTGCTTCTTGATAAATTTTCATTAGCTCTTCTTGCTGTTTTTCTGGCTTATTTTTATATTTTTCTTGAATTTCTTTTATCTTAGGTTGGATGTCTTGCATCGCTTTTTGAGACTTTATTTGTTTTACCATTAAAGGAACTAATAATAATCTTACAAACAGCGTAAATACAACTATAGACAATCCATAATTATTCACAAACTCAAAAATAATTCTAAGTATATGACCTAATAAATTACTTATAATGCTCAATTGTATACCTCCTAAAGTACGCTTATTTTAGAGGATCATATCCTCCTGGATGAAATGGATGACACTTTAAAACCCTTTTTATTGACAAATACATACCTTTAAACATTCCATATTTTTTGAAAGCTTCCATTGCATATTGAGAACAAGTAGGATAAAACCTACAGTGTGGTCCTAACATAGGAGATATATACTTTTGGTAAAATCTTATTAAGTAAATACATAATTTCGATAAGTATGTATTTATTTCCTTCAATATATATACTATTTTATTAAACAATTTTAACCTCCATTAAAAATAGGCGCCATTAATATGTATAGTTTTTAAAATAAATTTGCCTTTTTAATCAAATGCTTCATTGCTTTTTCAATATCTATGTAATTAGCATCCTTTATGGCAATTCTAGCTATAAATACTATGTCGTAGCCAGATTTTATATTACCATCTATATTTAATCTATATGATTCTTTTATTCTTCTTCTAGCTTTATTTCGTACATTGGCTTTACCTACTTTTTTTGAAACAGATATACCAACACGATTATTCTTTGACTTATTTGGAAGCGTATACATAACTAATAATCTGTTTGCAATAGATTTTCCATTCCTATAAACTTTCCTAAAGTCCGAATCTTTTTTTAAGCCTTGTGTTTCTTTAAAGTTCATATTAATATCCTCCGTAAACACAGCTATGTAATAAATTACATAAAAAGGCCACTTAAAGCGGCCTTTTTAATTATTAATGAGTTAATCTATTTCTTCCTTTAGATCTTCTTCTTTTTAAAACATTTCTTCCGTTAGAAGTTTTCATTCTTTTTCTGAATCCATGCTCTTTTTTTCTTTGTCTCTTTTTTGGCTGATAAGTTCTTTTCATTATATTGCACCGCCTTTCACAATTTTTTTCCGTTTATAAAAATAATAACTTTACTGTCAAAGTAAACATAACACATATTATTATAAATCCTTTTATATTTGTTGTCAACGTGTTTTATAGCCATTAAATCTTAAATTAGTCTAGGTATATTTATTCTTTTTTAATCTTAAAATCCATATTTTCCAAAAAAGATATATATTATTCCTACTATAATAAGATGATTTTTTCTATTTTTTTATTGTTGATTAAATTATTCACAGTACGACATAATTGTGGATAATTTGATTATAACATATTGAAGTTTGACATATATTCTGATATTATAAATATACTTGTTGATAATGTTAATAATAAATAATAACATATTAAACTTATTCACAATCTGTGGATTAAATTGTGAATAAGTTTTCATATCTTAGACAATAATTGAGTAAATGAAAAGTTTTTACTATATATTTTGCTATTTATAAGTTTATATACACCCTGTTTATATCTTTTAAATTCTTTTTGATAATTTTATTTATTAATATGTTATCCACATTTTATCCCAAAGTTATATTTTATACTTTTTATTCATTTATCTTTCGTCAATTTTTGTTAATAACTTTGTGGAAAATGTTAATTATTTAGTTCGGAGGTTTATACTTATGGATATAGTTTCTTTATGGGAAAAAACTTTGCAACTAATAAAAGGTGAGGTATCTACTGCAAGCTTTAATGCTTTTTTTAAAGAAATAAAACCTTTAAAACAAATATCTAATGAGCTTATTTTTTTGGCTCCCAACGAATTTATACAAAATATACTTGAAAATAGATACTTAAACTTGATTGAAAGTTGTGTAAGCCAATTATCCCTAAAAAAATATCAGATCAAATTTATTTTAGACGAAAAAGAAATACAAGATACTAACGAAGAAGATAAATCTACTACTATCAAAAAAAGTTATCCAAATTTAAATCCTAAATATACTTTTGATACCTTTGTAATAGGTAATAGTAATAGATTTGCCCATGCAGCTTGTGTAGCAGTAGCTGAATCTCCAGCTAAAGCATATAATCCTTTGTTTTTATACGGAGGAGTAGGTCTTGGAAAGACACATTTAATGCATGCTATCGGACATCATATAATGTGCCAA
This sequence comes from Terrisporobacter muris, assembly GCF_024621905.1. NCBI lineage: Bacteria > Bacillati > Bacillota > Clostridia > Peptostreptococcales > Peptostreptococcaceae > Terrisporobacter > Terrisporobacter muris. The sequence goes on along the minus strand of NZ_JANKBY010000029.1, from coordinate 10,901 downwards.
CAAGAAGATCCTAAGGTTGTTTATGTTTCTTCAGAAAAATTTACAAATGAGCTTATTAACTCAATAAAAAATGATAAAAATGAAGAATTTAGAAATAAGTATAGAAATGTAGATGTTCTATTAATAGATGATATACAGTTTATTGCTGGAAAAGAAGGTACTCAAGAGGAGTTTTTCCATACATTTAATGCATTACATGAAGCAAATAAACAAATAATCATATCGAGTGATAGACCACCAAAAGAAATACCTACATTAGAAGATAGATTAAGATCGAGATTCGAAATGGGACTCATAACAGATATTCAACCACCTGATTTCGAAACGAGAATAGCTATACTTAGAAAAAAAGCACAATTAGAGAACATCAATGTTCCAAATGAAGTAATGACTTACATAGCTAAGTACATTAAATCAAACATAAGAGAATTAGAGGGTGCTCTAACTAGAGTTGTTGCCTATTCATCTCTTACAAACAAAAACATTTCACTTGAGCTTGCAACTGAAGCTTTAAAGGATATAATATCAAATCCTAAGAGTGAAGAAATAACAGTAAATAGAATAAAAGAAAAAGTTTCAGAAGCTTTTAACATAAAAATGGACGACTTTAATTCTAAAAAAAGAACAAGAACAATAGCATATCCTAGACAAATAGCAATGTATATCTGTCGTGAACTTACTGATTTATCATTACCTAAAATAGGAAGTGAATTTGGTGGAAGAGATCATACAACAGTAATTCACGCTCATGATAAAGTAACTAAGGATATAGAAGAAAATCAACAAATAAAGGACAAAATAGATAAAATAATTTCAGATTTAAAGGGATAAGTTATTAACATTTTGTCTGTTAACAACTTGTGCTGTAATGTTAATAATTTTTTTGTTAAGATTTTATTCACAATGTAATTAAGAAGGTTTTTATAAGATATTAACATTTTGTATACAAGTTAATATCTTTTGCTTTATTTGGATTCATATGGTTATCCACTTTATCCACAGCACCTACTACTACAACTACTATTGTTTTTATATATATTTTTATTAAAATGATGCAAGGAGGTTATCCACATTGAAAATAATTTGCAATCAAAAACTATTAGCTCATAAAATAAGTATTGTGCAAAAAGCTATTAATGGAAAAACAAACTTTGATTTATTAAAAGGAATTTTAATAGTAGCTAAAGGAGATCAAATAGTTTTAACTGGATATGATTTAGAAATTGGTATAGAAACTTATGCACAAGCAGAAATAGCTGAAGAAGGAAGCATTGTAATAGATGCTAGACTATTTGGAGATATAATAAGAAAATTACCTGATTCATTTGTAGAAATTGAAACAGATGATGATAACAATGTTTATATAAATTGTTTAAACTCAAAATTTAAAATCAAAGGAGATAGCCCTGAGGAGTACCCTGTGTTACCTAACGTAAGTAAAGATAACTTATATAGTGTTCCACAAGACATACTAAAAAATATGATTAAACAAACTGTATTTGCTATATCTCAAGATCAAACAAAACCTGTTCTGATGGGAGAATTACTAGAAATTGTTAATGGAGAAGTTAGCTTAGTAGCTATAGACGGTTATAGACTTGCAGTAAAAAGTTGTTCTGTGGAAAACTTAAATGCAAATGCAAAAGTTATAATTCCAGGAAAAACTTTAAATGATGTAAACAGTCTTTTATCCACAGAAGAGCAAGTTCAAATTGGATTTGATGATAAAAATGCTATTTTTATGATAAATGAAACAAAAATAATAACAAGATTATTAGATGGAGAATTTATTGAGTATAAAAAATTACTTCCAAGAGAACATAATACTAGGATTAAATTAAATACTAGGAGCTTACTTAATAGTATAGAAAGAGCATCTTTATTATCACAATCAGAAAGAAATAATCTAATAAAACTATCAATTAGAGATAATACATTGGCAATAACATCTAACACTGAAAAAGGAAATGTTTATGAAGAAGTAGATTTAGAATTAGAGGGAGATTACTTAGATATTGCTTTCAACTCGAGATATTTATTAGAAGGATTAAAAAATATAGAAAGTGAAGAAATATTCATTGAATTTACTACTAATGTTAATCCATGTATAATTAAGCCAGTTGATGGTATTAAATATATATATTTATTACTTCCTGTGAGGATAGCTTCAAATATATAAGACTATGGACCCAACTGCATTTAGTTGGGTTTTTATTATTTTTATGGTATAATAAATACTTAACTAATAAGAAATAGGAGGAGTCAAGATGATAGAAATAGCTATAGATTCAGAATATATTAAGTTAGATCAATTCTTAAAACTTGCTGATATTGCTTCAACTGGTGGTCATGCTAAATTTTTAATACAAGAAGGCGTAGTAAAAGTAAATGGCGAGGTTGAGACAAGAAGAGGTAAGAAAATTAGACCAGGAGATCTTATTGAAGTTGAAGGAAACTCAATAATGGTAGTGTAAAGAAGGAGTCCCCTTAATGCAGCTTAATAGCTTAAAATTAATAAATTTTAGAAATTATGACAATCTGTATATAGATTTTAATAAAAATGTTAATCTCTTAGTAGGTAAAAACGGACAGGGAAAAACAAATATAGTGGAATCTATTTATATGCTATCTTTTGGCAAATCTTTTAGGACGAATAAAGATAAAGAAATTATTAAATTTGATACGGAAAGTCTGTATATTGGAGGAAGCTACACTAAATATGACACAAATAGTTTAATAGAAGTTGCAATTGGAAAAAATAAAAAGGGAATCAAAGTAAATAAGATACACATCCAAAAAATTCAAGAATTACTTGGAAACTTAAATGTAGTAATTTTTTCTCCAGAGGATTTAAGGTTAGTCAAAGATGGACCAAGAGAACGCAGATCATTTATAGATAAAGAAATAAGTCAAATAATGCCCAAATATTATAATTATTTAATAAATTACAATAAAATATTAAGTCAAAAAAATAGGGTTCTTAAAAATAGAAATATAGATAAGAACTTATTAGATGTTTATGATGAAAGCTTATCTAAATATGGTAGCTATATATATATTATTAGAAGAGATTTTATTAAAAAAATTTCTGATATAGCAAATGCAATGCATACTAGATTAACTAATGGTATAGAAGATTTACAAATTACTTATAAGAATCAAATAAATATAAGTGACGAAGATACTGTTATAGAAGTAAAAGAAAGATTCTATAATAAGTTGATTGAAAGTAGAGAACACGATATGGAAGTAAGAACTACAAGATATGGTGTTCATAAAGATGACTTAAATATATTTGTTAATAAATTGGATGTAAGATTATATGGTTCACAAGGGCAGCAAAGAACAGCTTCTATTTCACTAAAGTTATCAGAAATAGAGCTAATTAAAAATGAAGTTGGAGAGAATCCTATATTAATATTAGATGATGTATTTAGTGAATTAGATGAAACAAGACAAAAATTACTAGTAGATAATTTAGAAGATGTACAAATGTTTATAACTACAGCAGAAGTAGCACATAAAAGTATATTTAATAAAGATAATACTACTATTTTTAATATAGAAAAAGGTAAAGTAATTAGTATACAGAATGGAGGTAACTAAATGAAACAACAAGAGTATGGCGCAAGTCAGATTCAGGTACTAGAAGGTCTAGAGGCAGTTAGAAAAAGACCAGGTATGTATATAGGATCTACTGGACCAAGAGGATTACACCATCTAGTTTATGAAATTGTTGATAATAGTATAGATGAGGCATTACAAGGCTATTGTGACAGAATATATGTTAGTTTAAATGAAGATGGCAGTGTAACTGTAAAGGATGATGGTAGAGGGATACCTGTTGAAACTCATCCTAAGACAGGAAAATCTACTTTAGAAACAGTTTTAACAGTACTACATGCTGGTGGTAAATTCGGTGGAGGAGGATACAAGGTATCTGGTGGACTTCACGGAGTTGGTATATCTGTAGTTAATGCATTATCAAAATGGTTAGTTGCAGATGTTTATAGAGATGGAAAAATATATAGACAAAGTTATGAAAAAGGTATGTCAACTTCAGCACTAGATGTAGTTGGAGAATCTCATCATACAGGAACAATAATAAGCTTCATGCCAGATGAAACTATATTTGATGAAGTTGAATTTAAATATGAAACATTAGAACATAGGCTTAGAGAACTTGCTTTCTTAAATAAGGGAGTAAGAATAGTATTTGAAGATAAAAGAGTAGATAGCGAGCGTAAAAAAGAATTCCATTATGATGGTGGTTTAGTAGAGTTTGTTAAATACTTAAACAAAACCAAAACACCTATACATGAAGATATAGTTCATATAGATAAAAAAATAGGCGATTCTATCGTTGAAATAGCAATGCAATATACTGATGGATATACAGAAAATATATTCTCATTTGCAAATAATATTGACACACACGAAGGTGGAACTCATTTAGCAGGATTTAAAGCAGCATTAACTAAAACTGTAAATGACTATGCTAAGCGTAATAAGTTAATAAAAGAAAATGAGGGAAATTTAACAGGTGAAGATATAAGAGAAGGTCTTACAGCTGTTATATCTGTTAAGCTACCAGAACCTCAATTTGAAGGTCAAACAAAGACTAAACTAGGTAATACATATATGAGAGGTAGCGTAGATAGCGTAACAGTAGAAGAACTAGGAGCATTCTTAGAAGAAAATCCAATAACAGCTAGAACTATAGTTGATAAAGGATTAAGAGCTCAAAGAGCTAGAGAGGCTGCAAAAAGAGCTAGAGAATTAACAAGAAGAAAAAGTGTGTTAGAAAGTACATCATTGCCTGGGAAATTAGCAGACTGTGCAGAGAAAGATCCTGCAAAGAGTGAAATATTCTTAGTCGAAGGGGATTCTGCTGGTGGTTCAGCAAAACAAGGTAGAGATAGACACACACAAGCAATACTACCACTTAGAGGTAAAATACTAAACGTAGAAAAATCAAGATTAGATAAAATATTATCTTCTGATGAAATAAAAAATATGATAACTGCTTATGGTTGTGGCGTAGGAAATGATTTCGATATAGAAAAAGCTAGATACCATAAAATAATAATAATGACCGATGCCGACGTAGATGGTGCTCACATCAGAACATTACTATTAACATTCTTCTTTAGATATATGAGACCGCTTATAGAAAATGGATATGTGTATGCAGCACAACCACCTCTATATAAAGTTAAGAAGCAAAAGAAAGAATACTATGTTTATACAGATAAAGAGCTAGAAGTTTTATTAGAAGAGATAGGCAGAACAGGTGTTGAGCTTCAAAGATACAAAGGTCTTGGAGAAATGAATGCAGAACAATTATGGGATACAACAATGAATCCAGAAACAAGAACATTATTACAAGTAACAATAGAAGATGCTGTAATGGCAGACCAAGTATTCTCTATGTTAATGGGAGATAAGGTTGGGCCTAGAAAAGAATTTATAGAAGAAAATGCAACATATGTTACAAACTTAGATATATAAGAAAGGGGATGAGTATAATATGCAAGAAAATAACAGGATACTCCCTATAGAAATAGCAAGTGAAATGAAAAAATCTTATATTGATTATGCCATGAGTGTTATAGTTGGTCGTGCATTACCTGATGTAAGAGACGGATTAAAGCCAGTTCATAGAAGAATACTTTTCTCTATGAGTGAATTAAACTTAACTCCAGATAAGCCTTATAGAAAATCTGCACGTATTGTTGGGGACGTTCTAGGGAAGTACCATCCACATGGAGATACAGCAGTATATTATGCAATGGTAAGAATGGCCCAAGATTTCTCAACTAGAGGGCTTTTAGTTGATGGTCATGGTAACTTTGGTTCTGTAGATGGTGATTCACCAGCCGCAATGCGTTATACAGAAGCAAAAATGAGTAGACTTGCATTAGAATTACTTAAAGATATAGATAAAGAAACTGTAGATTTTGTACCAAACTTTGATGAATCTTTAAAAGAGCCATCAGTATTACCATCAAGATATCCAAACCTATTAGTAAATGGATCTAATGGTATAGCAGTTGGTATGGCTACATCTATTCCACCACATAATTTGGGTGAAACAATTGATGCAACAGTACATTTAATTGATAACCCAGAATGTAGTGTAGAAGATTTAATGAATTATGTTCAAGGGCCAGACTTCCCAACATCAGCAATCATAATGGGAAAAGAAAATATAGCAGAAGCTTATAGAACTGGTAGAGGTAAAGTTAAAGTTAGATCTAGAGCTATAATAGAAGAATTACCAAAAGGAAGACAACAAATAGTTGTTACAGAAATTCCTTACCAAGTAAATAAAGCTAGATTAGTTGAAAGAATAGCTGAACTAGTTAAAGAAAAGAAATTAGAAGGTATTTCTGATTTAAGAGATGAAAGTAACAGAAATGGTATGAGAATTGTTATAGAATTAAAAAGAGATGCTAATGCTAACATAGTGCTTAACAATCTTTACAAACATTCTCAAATGGAAGATACTTTCAGTATCATAATGCTTTCGCTTGTTAATGGCGTACCAAAAGTATTAAATTTAAAAGAAATGATATATTATTATGTTGAACATCAAAAAGATGTTGTTACACGTAGAACAAAATTTGAATTAAATAAAGCTGAAGCTAGAGCTCATATATTAGAAGGATTAAGAATAGCACTAGATAATATAGATGCTGTAATAAGTTTAATTAGAGGATCTAAGACTACTGCAGAAGCTAAAGAAGGATTAATATCTAAATTTGGATTAACAGATATACAAGCTCAAGCCATTTTGGATATGAGATTACAAAGACTTACTGGATTAGAAAGACAAAAAATCGAAGATGAGTACAGTGAGTTAATGAAGAGAATAGAATACTTAAGATCTATATTAGCTGATGAACAATTACTTTTAGGAGTTATTAAAGATGAAATAATAGCTATAAAAGAAAAATATGCAGACGAGAGAAGAACAGAAATCAGACATGCTGAAGGTGAAATCAATATGAGAGATTTAATTGATGATGAAGAAATAGCAATTACTCTTACTCATTTTGGTTACATCAAGAGAGTGCCTCTAGATACTTATAAGAGTCAAAATAGAGGTGGTAAGGGAATCACAGCAATGTCTACTAGAGAAGAAGACTTTGTAAAACATCTAGTTACAACTACTACACATAGTAGATTATTATTCTTCACAAATAAAGGTAGAGTATTTAGAATGGATGCGTTCGAAATTCCAGAAGGAAAGAGAAAAGCAAAAGGAACTGCTATAGTAAACTTATTACAATTAGCTCCAAATGAAAAAATAACTACTCTTATACCTGTTGATGATTCTAGCAATGAAGAATTATACTTATTGCTAGCAACTAAAAAAGGTATAGTTAAGAAGACTAAACGTGAAGAATTTAAAAATATTAATAAATCAGGACTTATAGCAATTGGACTTAGAAGTGATGATGAATTAATAGATGTTAAAATTACAAACGGTAAAAAAGATGTCCTTTTAGTTACTGAAAATGGAATGTCTATAAGATTTAATGAAACAGATATAAGACCTATGGGTAGAACAGCTATGGGTGTAAAAGGTATAACTTTATCAGGAGATGATAGAGTAGTTTCTATGAACTTAACAGATGAAGGTCATGAGCTATTAGTAGTAAGTGAAAAAGGATTTGGTAAGAGAACAGATATTAATGAATATAGAGTTCAAAGTAGAGCAGGTAAAGGAATAAAAACTTATAACATATTTGAAAAGACAGGAAAAATCGTAGGAGCTGAAATGGTTGATGAAAAAGACCAAATGATGTTAATTAACTCTGATGGAATACTTATAAGACTACAAGTTGAAGGAATTTCGATTTATGGTAGAGTAACAAGTGGAGTTAAACTAATGAAGACAGAAGATGAAGTAAATGTAGTTTCAATTGCCAAAATAAATATAGATGAAGAATAGGATTTTATCCTATTCTTTTTCCATATAATTTTGTAAAATATTATTAAAAAGATAAAAAGGAGAAGTTGTTATGAGTTCAAAAAAGGGATTGTACTTAGTAGTAGGAGCATTAGCAGGTTTTGTAGCAGGATTATGTTTAGCACCTAAAGAGGGATCTGAAATAAGAAAAGACGCAAAAGAAAAATTAATGGAAGTAAAGGAAAATCCAAAAGATGTTCTACATGAAACATTTGATGGAGTTAAAGAAAAAATAATATCTATAAAAGATGAAATAATAGAAGATAATAATATAGAAATATCAGAAGAAGATATATTAATAAGCAAGAGCTTTGAAGAGGGAGAGAAATAATGAATGCATTAGGCTGGCAAATAGGGGCAGTTTTATTTGGTGCTAGCTTTTTTATAGTAGCTATATACTTAGCAAAGGTATTAAACAGCGCGAATAAAGTTGTTGAAAGAACAAATAGGTTAATAGACGTTAATGAAAGACATATAACAGATATAGTAGAGAATGCAGCACATATAACAAAAAGTGTTAGAGAAATTATGGACATAATAACGAAGATTACTAGCTTATTTAGAGTATTTAAATTCTTCAAAAAGTAATACATTAAATGGGAGGTAGAATAATGTCAATAAAAATAAACTCGATATTAGATGCATCAAATCATTTTTGGAAAGTTTCTCTTGAAGGGGAACTAGATGTATCTACAGCAGATGAACTAAAAAAATACTTACATAAATTAGTTGATGAAAAAAATATAGATATGAGATTGAATCTTGAAGACTTAGACTATATAGATTCAACTGGACTAGGTGTAATGATAGGAATTCTAAAAAGATTAAAGATAGAAGATAAAGAAGTATACATAGAAAAACCTAAGAATAACGTAAGAAAAATATTCAATATAACAGGTTTAGATAAGATTTTTAAATTGGAGGGATAGTTTTGACTTACGAAACAATTAAAATGGAGATTACAGCAAATCCAGAGTATGTAAGTATAATAAGATTAACTACTTCTGGAATTGCAAACAAAGTAGGTTTTTGCATTGATGATATAGAAGATTTAAAGGTAGCTATATCTGAAGCATGTACTAATGCTATAAAACATAGTTCAGATGACCGATTCACAATTATATATTCTATGATAGAAAATGGATTAACTATAGAAATAATAGATAATGGTAAGGGATATGATAGAAGTAGTGTAAGTGAACCGGATATAGATAATCTCAAAGAAAGTGGAATGGGACTATTTATAATAGAATCTCTTATGGACGAGGTAATTGTTGAATCACAAGAAGGAAAGGGAACTAGCATAAAAATGATAAAGTATTTAGGAGTTGATATGTAATGAAGAAGGTAGCTAATGCTACAGATTACCTAAATATGGAAACTAAAGAACTTTTTAAGATTTATAGCAAAGAAAAAAATAGAGAAGTAAGAGATATATTGATTGAAAGACATTTGTATCTAGTTAATATCTTATCAAAAAAATATATTAATAAAGGAGTAGAATTTGATGATATATATCAAGTTGCTTCCTTAGCACTAATATATGCCATAGATAGATATGACATAGAAAAAGGATTTGAATTTTCAAGTTTTGCTACACCTACAATTGTAGGTGAAATAAAAAAGTACTTTAGAGACAAAGTTTGGACCTTAAGAGTTCCTAGGAGGGTTCAAGAACTAAGTAAAAAGGTAAGTGAAGCTAAAGTCGTATTAGAACAACAAAATAAAAAACATCCAAACGTAAAGGAAATTGCTGAGTATTTAGGATGTACAGAAGAAGAGGTACTGGAGTCTCTTGAGGCATCTTATGGATACCAACCGGTATCATTAGATGCTACAACTAATAGTGATTCAGAAGAAAATATATCTTTAATGGATAAAATAGCAGATAAAGAAGAAAGTTTTAATGATATAGAATACAAAGACTTTTTAGAAAAATTTATAGCTACATTAAATGAATTAGAAGTTCGAATCTTTAAAGGCAGGTTCTATTTAGAAAAGACACAATCAGCTCTAGCAAAGGAATTGAATATATCTCAAATGACTATTTCTAGGCTTGAAAGAAAGATAATAGAAAAGCTGAAAAAAGAATATGAAAAAAATATATAAAAAACTATTGACCTATCATCAAATGTGGTGTATATTATTTATTGCGCCAAAGAAATGGAGCAAAAGAAAACTATCACTTAGGTGATAGGTCGATTTTTCTTAAAAAAAGAAAAATAAAAAAACATTTGACAAAATATTTGAAAGATGTTAATATAATACTTGTACTTGAAAAAACAAGTTGAATTTGGTTATTATAGCAAAGAGGATACACCTGTTCCCATTCCGAACACAGAAGTTAAGCTCTTGAGCGCTGATGGTACTTGGAGGGCGACCTCCTGGGAGAGTAGGACGTAGCCAAATTTGGTGCATGCCGAAGTGGCGGAACTGGCAGACGCACAGGACTTAAAATCCTGCGAAACTTATACTTTCGTACCGGTTCGATTCCGGTCTTCGGCACCAAATATAGTGGACCATTAGCTCAGTTGGTTAGAGCGCCCGGCTCATAACCGGTAGGTCTGGGGTTCGAGTCCCTGATGGTCCACCACAAAGAACTTTGAAAATTAAACAGTAGGTTAACAATAAATTAATTCTTTAAGAATTAAACTGAAACAACAAACAAACCAAGCCAGATATTCAGATAATGATTAGTCTGAGCAATGGACAACTTTTTTATGAGAGTTTGATCCTGGCTCAGGATGAACGCTGGCGGCGTGCCTAACACATGCAAGTCGAGCGATTCTCTTCGGAGAAGAGCGGCGGACGGGTGAGTAACGCGTGGGTAACCTGCCTCATACACATGGATAACATACCGAAAGGTATGCTAATACAGGATAACATAAGAGATTCGCATGTTTCTCTTATCAAAGCTCCGGCG
>NZ_JANKBY010000299.1:0-4545 GCF_024621905.1 Terrisporobacter muris | reverse complement strand
AAAATATCATTAACATTTTTCTCTAATTTGCGAATATCATCATAAGATTTACTTATTTGGCTATTAACAGAAATATCTGTAAATATATTGTCAAAAAATATATCAAATGTTTTCATTGATGTAGAAAAATTCAAACTAGACATGTTAATATCTTCTAATTCTTTATTAAAGTTTACTAATAAATTTGATACTCTGGTAAATTGTTTTTGAGCTTCATCTACTTTTTGATGCTTTGCCATAGAAGAAATAAAATCTCCACCAAGTAAATCAATAGTTCCCCAGTTTTTTGCAGACTGCAATATTTCTTTAGTATATCCAACCTCTTGATATAAAACCTTACCTGCACCTATTGACTCTTCTATCTCCTTCATTTCCTTTAAATAATTATCTATCTCATTTTCCATACTTAATAATCGTTTTTTTTGATTTTCATTTCCGTATATATTTATTAAGGATAACTTTGTATCAAGTAATTCAACATATCTGTTTTCACAATTTTCTAAGGAGCTTAATCTACTTTCTATTCTTGACTTACTATTTTTCAATGAGTTTAATCTAGATAAACAATCATCATACTTAAGCTTTGCCATTAAGTATTCCTTTTCTTCTTTGTTTAACTTCTCTTCCTTATTTCTCATAATCGTACTCATAATGCTAGATAAAGATAGCTTCTTTAACTTTTCTACATCATTTAGCTCTTTCTTAAGTATTTCTTCTAAATCTCTTAGTTCACACTCGTACATCTTCAAATTTTCACCTAAATCAGCAAGCTTATTTTCTAATACTTTTTTCTCTGCAACCTGCTCTTTTATTTGATTTATTTTTATATTAATATCACTTAACATAAGATGCCTCCCTAAATATATTGAATATATTATATACTATTTTTAACCATATAATATTTTTATTATTTATTTACAAAATGAAATCACCCTCTCTGATAAGTAGATTGGGTGACTAAAGTTTATATTACATATTCAAATACTGAGATAAAATGACATAAACTTCCTAAAAGTATAAATATATGAAATATCTCATGAAATCCTAAATTCTTAAATTTAAGTGCTGATGGTTTAAGGGCATATATTATCGCTCCTATAGTATAAAATATCCCACCTAAAAGTAATAAGAATATTCCTCCAAATGGCATAGAGCTGTAAAGTGGCTTTATCATGAATATTGATATCCATCCCATTCCTATGTAGATACAAGTAGATATCCATCTAGGGCAATTAAACCAAATCATTTTAAATAAAACACCACATACTGCTATAGTAGCAACAACAGTAAATAAAATCCATCCTTTATCCTCTTTCAATGCTATTAAGCAAAATGGAGTATAAGATCCTGCTATAAGTATAAAAATCATAGAATGATCTAATTTTCTTAAAAATGCAATTACTTTATCTGGTGCCATTACTAAATGATATGTAGCTGATGCAGCATAAAGCAAAATCATGCTTATGCCAAATATAATTACTGCAGTTAAGTCTACAGCAGATGCACTTATTAATGTAGTTTTTATTACCAGTGCCAAGAGACCTACAAAAGAAAGAATAGCACCACCTAAGTGAGTAAATCCATTAATGGGTTCCCTAACATATTTTCCCATGAAATACCTCCTTTTTTCCATTATCGGTCGGCCGACCGATGATATTTTGATTGTAACTTTAATATAAAAAAAAGTCAACTCAGTAAATAACTTTTAATATTTTATAAGCTACTTTATATATCTTTTACAATGTTATTTGCCCATTTCTTAGATAGAGCTCTTGGTACTCCAAATATAAATTTAGCTACTTCTTCTGTATAAGTCAGCGCAACTAGTATATAAATTGGAACTCCTTTATAAGCAGCAAAGAATGTTAAAGGTAAAGAAACAAACCACATACAACCCATTTCTAAAAATAAAGCATACTTTGTATCTCCTCCACTTCTAAGTACTCCAATTATTATAAAAGTATTAAAAGTCTTAAAAGCCATAAGTATTCCCATTATCCAAAATATTTTCTCTATATCTGGTGCTAAACTATCTGAGACACTAAACATTCTTATAAGTAACGGTATTGAAGCAATTAATAATACTCCAAATATGGCACCCACTATAGTTACTAAAATAGAAAACTTTTTACAATATGTTATAGCTTGCTTTATTTTATCCGCTCCTAGCTCATTGCCTATCATTATAGAAGATCCAATAGCTATACATACAGAAGTCATTATAAAGAAATTACCTGTAGTAGAAGCAATTTGGCTAGCCGCGATTGCTGAGGTTCCTGCCTTTGAATAAGCTACTGCATATAGTACTGTCCCAAATGCCCATAGTGTATCATTTAAAAATGTTGGTGTACTCTTTGATATATATATTTTTATTAAATCTTTATTTATTAACTTTATATCTTTAAAAGTAAATCTAAGTTCATAATCATTTTTTATAAAATAAACATAGCTTATTAATAAAATTAACTCTATTATTCTGGATATAACTGTAGCAAGTGCCGCTCCACTGGCCCCTAATGTTGGCATTCCAAACTTGCCGAATATAAATATATAGTTTAAAATAATATTTATACCTAAAGATATTGAGCTGCATATCATTCCTAGTTTAGGATTTCTAATGCTTCTAGATCCCATGCTAAACACATTGCTAATTGCTATTATTGGATAACAAAATCCTATTATTAAGAAATAATTAACTGCAATTTTTATGACACTTTCATCATAAGAAAAGAAATTAATTATAAATTTAGGTGTGAAAATAGCTATCAAAGAAAATACTATCCCTAAAATTACAGCTGATATTACACTTAATGCTGTGATTTTTCTTATATTATCTTTATCATTTTTGCCAAAAAATTGAGCTATAAATAAACCTGCTCCACCTATAATTCCTGATAAAGCCATATTGTATAAAAAGAAGTATTGATTAGCTATACCAATGGCAGCTACTGATATTTCTCCCAGTCCTCCAACCATAATAGTATCTACCATATTGATTAAAGTTGATAGTAAGTTCTGAATTATTATTGGAATACATAAAGTAAGCAATGTTTTATAAAATATTTTATTTTCATTGTCTAGTTTAAATACATTTTGCAAAATTTCACCTCATTTTTATTTCTTACTTAGTACCTTTGTATTTGTACATATACTTCTTAATAATATCACATTTTTAAATAAAACTATAATATTTCGGTCATATTAAAAGAGCATTTCATTATTGAAATACCCTTAGTTTATTGCTTATATTTATATATATACTATCTCTACACCTGCAAAGCTGGCACTTCCTACTATAGTTAAAATATTATCTGAGTTTCCCATATCTCTATTCTTCTCATATACACCTACAAAAGATGTGTTTGCTCTATTTTCTACAATCCAAGTTTTAGGTATATATAACTCTACTCCACAAAATAATACATCTATTCTAACTATTCCACGACCATTGTTAAGTTTTTCATTGTCAAAATACACCTCCATTGAACCAAAGCTACAGTCTAAATCCGCTTGTTCAAATTTTTCTGAATTAATATTTAATACTCCCCTCGAAGCTAGTATCTAGTTTTATATGTCAGCAAAGCTTCTCTTAAATATGCTTTTTACCATAATTCCTAAAAGAAATACTGTTAATAATATACTAAATACATTTATATGAGTAAAATAACCAAGCTTGTTAACTATTAAGGTAATAATTCCTAATATAAGTAAGACACCCCAGAAAATTCTTTCTTTTTTCATTTTATCTAATCTTTTCTAATAACTTAAATTTTAGTGGTTCATAATAGTGTCTTGAAACATACACTTGTTTATGTGTATTTGGGAATTCAACGATACTTGATGATGTTAAGTTTTGTGTTATGGATTAAATGTAATTTATATTTAATACAGTGGGTTTCGAAATCCTCATAAGATTATTTGATAAAATCTCTTCTAATTCATAAAGATTGTAATTAACTTGATAAATATTGTCACAAGTATGAGAACTAATATTAGCATCTTCCGTTTCAAAGAATAATATCTCTGATAATGAAATATAGTTATCCACATTATCAATTATAGTCATTAGACTTTCTTTGTAAACGAAATTAGAGTAAGTGGTTTATTTATCTTTGTAAGAGGTAAATTTTTAATTATTAGTTGCAAAAATTCTTAAAATAAAAAATTTACTTTGATCATATCGCCAATGAGATGCTCTCGTTACCACTTTAAGCCACTGTGTGTGCGCTATAAAATTTTAGGCGACGACCTTTCTCAAAACTAAATTTTTTACATCTCAATATTTGTTGTCATTACTTATTTTCATAATTTTTTCACAGATTTAAAAGCAATATAATCTCCTTATATATAAAAAACTGTATCATACCTAATAAAAGGTATAATACAGTTTTTTTAATTATTATTTTTATGTTAATTAGGCTTGTTTTCCAAAGTGTCTTTCTAATAATCCTAAGAATGCTTTACCATGTCTAGCTTCATCTTTACACATTTCATGAACTGTATCATGTATAGCATCTAATCCTAATTCTTTAGCTCTTTTAGCTA
>NZ_JANKBY010000298.1:0-4565 GCF_024621905.1 Terrisporobacter muris | reverse complement strand
CGATCTAGGTTATATTTAAAAGTAAGTCTGTTAAACCTTTATTAATTTCTTTTGTTATTATATTTTTTTTACTAGCATAAACTCCCACACTAATTATTAAAAATAAAGATATTATTCCTTCAAGTGCCATCATATGATTGATCCTTTCTACCAAAATTTTCATTATTATAATAATTTTAGCAGAGTTTCACATTATTATCTCTATTATAAAAATAAATAAAGGGAACTTGACTTTAATAGCAAATTCCCTTTATACCAATTAAATATTTCCAAACCGCAAGAAGATATTTTGATTAAAAAGATTTTGCTAGAGCTAAATTATAAAGTGAAGTTAATATTATAGTAATAATATAAAATAATTGAAATTAGTCTTAAAAAATGTTATGCTATCAAAAGTAAATTAAAAAGAATGTCGTTACTATATATACAATCAATCGGGAAATTACGATTGATAATATATTGAAGAGCTTATTTTTATAGGCTCTTTTTAAATGATAAAGAGAGGTAATAAATATGATAAAAGTTGACAACTTGTCCTACTCGTTCCCGCAAACAGATCTATATAATAATGTTTCATTTACATTAGAAGAGGGTCAACACTGTGCTTTTATAGGCGCAAGTGGTAGCGGAAAAAGTACACTTATAGATATAATAATGGATCCAGAAAGATATATGTTCCATGGGAAGTTGGAAATGGATCCAAGTTGTAGAATTGGGTATGTAAGCCAGTTCTCACAAGTAGATAAAATAAAGGAAACGAGCGTGTTCCAATATATAGCTGAACCATTTATTAAGCTACAAGATGAAATATCATCTCTTTGTGAAGAAATGGGAACTTCTGATGATATTGAGACTTTACTAGAAAAGTACCAAGAAGCTTTAGATGCATTTGAAGCAATTGATGGAGATAACTATGAAAGCAATATTAATAAGAAGCTAAATCTTGCAAATTTAAGCAAGCATAAAGATAAAATGATATCTGAGCTTAGTGGTGGGGAATTTAAACTTATTCAAGTAATAAAGGAAATGTTGAACTCTCCAGATTTAATGATTATGGATGAGCCAGATGTATTCTTAGATTTTGAAAATCTTAATGCTCTTAAGAATTTAATTAATTCTCACAAGAAAACAATTTTAGTTATTACGCACAATAGATATTTATTAAACCATTGCTTTAACAAAATTATACACCTGGAAAATACAGAAATTCAAGAATTTGATGGAAGATATATTGATTACAACTTCTCTCTTCTTCAAACTAAAATCGAAATGCAAGAGCTTGCCATTGCTGATGAAGAAGAAATTGCTAGAAATGAAGCTTTAATTGAAATACTGCGAGAAAAAGCAACTTATAATGCTGAAGCTTCTAGAGGTAGAGCTTTAAAGGCTAGAGTTAAAATACAAGAAAGATTAGAAGCAAATAGAATTAAAGCTCCATTTGTTGATATTAAACAGCCATACATCAATTTAGAGACAAAAAATGAAATTGAAGAAACTGTTGCTTTAAAAGTTAAAGATTTTAATATATCATTTGATGAAGTTCTTTTAGAAAATGTTAACTTTGAAATAAAATCTACTGATAAAGTAGCTATTGTTGGTACAAATGGTGTTGGAAAGACTACTTTATTAAAAGAGATATTCAAAAACAATAACAAGGCTATTGAAATAAATGAAGATATTGAAATGTCTTATTTATCTCAAATGCAAGGTGAAGCAGTAAATGAGTCTAATACCATACTTCAAGAGTTCTATGACGTGGGATTTGAAACTTATGGTGAGATTAGAAGATATGTTGGAAAATATGGCTTTGATGCAGATATACTTACACAAAAGATAGAATCTTTATCTGGTGGAGAAAAGAACATCCTTCAACTTGCTAAGGTTTCTGCTAGTAAAGCAAATATGCTTTTAATGGATGAGCCTACAAGCCACTTAGATATTTATTCACAAATGGCTCTAGAAAAAGCTATCGCAGATTATAAAGGTGCTATTTTGATGATTTCTCATGATTATCATTTTATAGTTAATTGTGTGGATTATGTTTTACTGATTGAAGATAAGACAATTAGAAAAATGAGTATGAGAAAGTTTAGAAAAATGATTTATGCTAATCATTTTGATAAGGACTATTTACAAATTGAAGAAAAGAAAAAGTCAGTTGAGATGGAGATTGCATCTGCTTTAAAGAATACTGATTTTGAACGTGCAAGAGCTTTATCTGAAGGATTGGAAGAACTTATTAAGATGCTTTAGATATATGATATTATAGAAATAAATAAAACTTATAAAATACACCCCCAATGCCAGGAAATTTCCATAAACAATTGGGGGTGTTCTTTATAATCATACTACTTTATGCAAATGTACTAAGTAACTAAGAATTCTATAAAAGAACTTTCATATAAAGAATCCTCATAATTCTGTGGTTATATTCTTTATTTTAATTTATAATTCATTATTCTCATGGAGTTTATGACGGCTATTAATGTAACTCCCACATCAGCAAACACAGCTTCCCACATATTTGCAAATCCTATTGCACCTAGGAAAAGTACTATAAATTTTACAACTAAAGCTAATATTATATTTTGCCATACAATCTTTTGTGTTCTTTTTGAAATATTTATACCATCTATTAGTTTTGATGGCTGATCATTCATTATTACTACATCAGCTGCTTCTATGGCAGCATCTGAACCAAGCCCTCCCATAGCCACACCTATATCAGCTATAGCAAGTACAGGAGCATCATTTATTCCATCACCAACAAATACTAAAACGCCTTTTGGACTTTTTTCTTTATACAATTGTTCTACTTTTTTTACTTTTTCATCTGGCAACAACTCTGATTCTACTGAACTTATACCTAGTTCTTTTGCTACATTTTGTGCAACTTCTTTACTATCGCCAGTTAACATAACTAGCGTTTTAACTCCTATATTTTTTAAGCCTTCTATGGTTTTTTTAGAGTCTTCTTTTATTTCATCAGAAATAATTATATAGCCATAGTATTTTCCTTGTACTGCTATATGAACTATTGTTCCTACTTCATTTATTTCTTCATATTTAATATTTTCTTTTTTCATTAGCTTGTCATTTCCAGCTAGTACTTTTTTATTGTTTATTGTAACACTAAGACCGTGACCAGATATTTCATTGTAATCTTTTATTTTATTTTTATCTATTTCCTCTTCATAAGCTTTAACTATTGATAAACCTATGGGATGATTTGAATAATACTCTGCATATGCTGCAAATTCTAAAAGTTCCTCTTGTGATACAAAATCTTCATTGTTTATTTTTGTTACTTTAAACACTCCCTTTGTAAGTGTTCCTGTTTTATCAAATACAACAGTTTCTGTTTTGCTCAATGATTCTAAATAATTACTTCCTTTAATAAGTAATCCACTTTTAGATGCTGTTCCAATTCCTGAAAAGAATCCCAAAGGTATTGAAATAACCAGACCACAAGGACAAGATACTACTAAAAATACCAATGCTCTATATATCCAATCATTCCATGGATTTTTAAATAGCAATGGGGGAATCATAGCAAGACCTAAAGCCACTATAACTACTACAGGTGTATAGTATTTTGCAAACTTAGTAATAAAGTTTTCAGTTTCAGCCTTGTTACTACTTGCATTTTCCACCAAATCTAAAATTTTGGAAACTGTTGATTCCTCAAATCTTTTATTTACTTTTATTTCTAAAACTCCGTTATTGTTTATGGAACCTGATAAAATATCACTGCCCTTCTCTACTTTAACTGGTAGTGATTCTCCTGTTAGAGCAGATGTATTTATCATTGACTTACCTTCTATAACAACACCATCTAAAGGTACTTTTTCACCAGCTTTTACAACTATAATATCATCTATGTTTATTTCTTCTGGAGAAACTTTTCTTATTTCATTATTTATTTTTAAATTTGCATAATCTGGCCTAATATCCATCAATGCTGAAATTGATCTTCTAGATTTATTAACAGCATAGGACTGAAAACTTTCTCCAACTTTATAAAATAGCATAACAGCTACACCTTCAGGATATTGACCTATGGCAAATGCTCCTATGGTAGCTAAGGCCATTAAGAAATTTTCATCAAATACATTTCCTCTGAATATATTTTTTACAGCTTTTATAACCACATCTGCACCTAGTAAAATGTAACTTATAAAGAATACTATAAATTCCCAAGGTGGTACAAGATTTGTAAATACGCCAACAAAAAATATTATACCTCCCATAATCAATAAACCAATTTCTCGTTTTCTCTCTTTTTCTTCTTCATCCTTTTCATTATCATCATCAATTTTAGTAACATTAATATTAGGTTCTATTATTTTTATCTTATTTTTTATTTTATCAAGTACGATTTCCCTATCTTCACTTTGTTCTATCTCCACAGTCAATTTAGATGATACAAAATTTACATTTGACTTTTTAACTCCATCAATTTTATTTATTTCTATATCTATTTTATCTGCACAACTTGCACAATCTATATTCTTAAGCAATAATGTACTTTTTGTGGATGACATTTTATAATGCTCCTTTCTTAA